>NZ_LFJB01000042.1:0-79806 GCF_006658625.1 Bradyrhizobium sp. UNPF46 | reverse complement strand
GACCGCGGGTGCCAGCCGGCACCCGGCCTTCCCTGCGCCCTCTTGGATTTGGAGGGTGGAGCGACGAAGCAAAGCTCGGGCGAATTCAGCCGCGAGGCCGCGAAGCTATGTCTGCGAGTTGTTGCCGCAGGATGGGTTTCGCTGCAGCGAAACCCATCCTACAAGTGCATTTCGGAGAATCGCGCTGCGTCCGGAATACGAGAGTGCGGCGGAAGCGCCGACTCACTTGCGTGCATCTTGTCGCGGGAGCGAAGGGTGGCGCGTCTCGCGGATCACAAAATCAGAGGTTGTGCCTCGCCCTTCTGCGAAGGTATCGACGTACGCAACCCCGTGTCTTCCCGGTAACGATTGTGCTGTCTACGCAACAGTCGGTTCCGATTTAACCGTCATCACCGGCGGTTCGCATCACCGCCGCTTTTTGGCCACACCCGAACATGAATAAAATCGCTCTAATGTTTTGGAGGCAGCGGGCAGTCCTCGACGCTACGAGAAAATCCCCAAGGTCGATTCAAATCTTGGCTCTGATTTTTCGGGTCTGAAAGGGTTGGCCGGGGAAACTGGTTTGCGATGGACGCGAAGATTGACAAGCAGAGGCTGCCGAGCCGTCACGTGACGGAAGGCCCTACGCGCGCGCCCCACCGGTCCTATTTCTACGCCATGGGTCTGACCACCGAGCAGATCCACCAGCCCTTCGTCGGCGTCGCCTCGTGCTGGAACGAGGCCGCTCCCTGCAACATCTCCCTGATGCGCCAGGCGCAGGCGGTGAAGAAGGGCGTGGCGTCCGCCGGCGGCACGCCGCGCGAATTCTGCACCATCACCGTGACCGACGGCATCGCCATGGGCCATGACGGCATGCGCTCCTCGCTGCCGTCGCGCGAATGCATTGCCGATTCCGTCGAGCTCACCGTGCGCGGACATGCCTATGACGCGCTCGTCGGGCTCGCCGGCTGCGACAAGTCGCTGCCGGGCATGATGATGGCGATGGTCCGTCTCAACGTGCCCTCGATCTTCATCTATGGCGGCTCGATCCTGCCCGGCAATTTCCGGGGCCAGCAGGTCACCGTGCAGGACATGTTCGAGGCCGTCGGCAAGCACTCGGTCGGCGCCATGTCGGACGAGGACCTCGATGAGATCGAGCGCGTGGCCTGCCCCTCGGCGGGCGCCTGCGGCGCGCAGTTCACCGCCAACACCATGGCGACCGTCTCTGAGGCGATTGGTCTGGCGCTGCCTTACTCGGCCGGTGCCCCGGCACCGTACGAAATCCGCGACGCCTTCTGCATGACCGCGGGCGAGAAGGTGATGGACCTGATCGCCCAGAACATCCGGCCGCGCGACATCGTCACCCGCAAGGCGCTGGAGAACGCGGCTGCCGTGGTCGCGGCCTCCGGCGGCTCGACCAATGCTGCACTGCACCTGCCGGCGATCGCGCACGAGTGCGGCATCAAATTCGACCTGTTCGACGTCGCCGAAATCTTCAAAAAGACACCATATGTCGCGGATTTGAAGCCGGGTGGCCGTTATGTCGCCAAAGACATGTTTGAAGTAGGTGGCATACCGCTTCTGATGAAGACGCTGCTCGACAATGGCTTCCTGCACGGTGATTGCCTTACCGTCACGGGCCGCACGATCGCCGAAAACCTCAAGAGCGTGAAATGGAATCCGCACCAGGACGTGGTGCACCCGGCAGACAAACCCATCACCGTGACCGGCGGTGTGGTCGGTCTGAAGGGCAATTTGGCGCCAGAAGGTGCGATCGTGAAAGTCGCGGGAATGTCCAACCTCAGGTTTACCGGTCCGGCCAGGTGCTTCGACCGCGAGGAGGATGCTTTCGAGGCGGTCCAGAAGCGCACCTACCGCGAAGGCGAAGTCATCGTGATCCGCTACGAGGGGCCCAAGGGCGGCCCCGGCATGCGGGAAATGCTCCAGACCACCGCGGCACTGACCGGCCAGGGCATGGGCGGCAAGATCGCGCTCATCACCGATGGCCGCTTCTCCGGCGCCACCCGCGGCTTCTGCATCGGCCATGTCGGGCCTGAGGCGGCGGTCGGCGGCCCGATCGGGCTGCTCGAGGACGGCGACATCATCGAGATCGACGCGGTCGCCGGTACCCTTAACGTAAAATTGAGCGACACCGAGCTCGCTCAACGCAAGACCAAATGGAGCGCTCGCGCGACTAACCACACGTCGGGTGCGCTCTGGAAGTATGCTCAGCAGGTTGGACCAGCGGTCGGGGGGGCAGTGACCCATCCGGGCGGCGCGCACGAGAAACAGTGCTATGCGGACATCTAGGCGTGCCATTGTTGCGTTCGTGTTGGGGGCCAGTGCGCTGGCCGCGCCGGCGCTCGCCTTCGACGGCGCGCCGGTCAACCCGAAGGACGCGACCATTCCGGTCGTGACCGCGTTGCCGGGGACCGCGGCGACCGTGCGCGGCAAGGTCGCGCCGGTGACCCAGGAAACCTCGCTCAGCGCCTTGCAATATGCCGCGGAGGGCGGTCATCCCATTGCGCAGTGGAAGCTCGGCCGCATGTACGCCAATGGCGACGGCGTCGCCCAGGATGATCTGCGCGCCTTCGAATATTTCAGCCGGATCGCCAACGCGCATGCCGAGGACAGCCCGTCGGCGCCGCAGGCGCAGATCGTGGCCAATGCCTTTGTCGCGCTCGGCCGCTACTATCTCAGCGGCATCCCGAATTCGAAGGTCAAGTCGGACCCGGAGCGGGCTCGGGAGATGTTCTCCTATGCGGCCTCCTATTTCGGCAATGCCGACGCCCAATACGATCTCGCCCGGCTCTACCTGAAGACTCCGGACGCCTCGCGTGAGGATTTCCGCTATGGCGCGCGCTGGCTGGGCCTCGCCGCCCAGAAGGGCCAGCACGAGGCGCAGGCGCTGCTCGGCCAGATGCTGTTCAACGGCGACCGCCTGCCGCGGCAGGCCGCGCGCGGCCTGATGTGGCTGACCTTGGCGCGCGACAGCGCCGGCACTGAAGAGACCTGGATCAAGGAAAGCTACAACCGCGCCTTCGCCAAGGCCTCCGACGACGACCGCGCCATGTGCCTGCAATTGCTGGAGCAGTGGGTGAAGGACCGCCGCGAGTAGCTGCGGTAACCTCGGTGCCGGGTGGGCAAAGGCGCCTTGGCGCCGTGCCCACGATCTCTCCCCGCAATTGCGAGTGCCGCTCACTCCCACCAACTCTGCGAACGTTACGCCGCTTCCAGATCCAGATCCGCCCAAACCGGAACGTGGTCCGACGGCTTCTCCCAGCCGCGCACGTAGCTGTCGATCCCGACATTGGCGAGCTTGTCGCTGGCCTGCGGCGACAGCAGCAGGTGGTCGATCCGCAGGCCCTGGTTCTTCTGCCAGGCCCCGGCCTGGTAGTCCCAGAAGGTGTAGAGCCCGGGCTCGTCGGTGACCGCCCGCAAGGCATCGGTGAGGCCGAGGCCGAGCAGGGACTGAAAGCTCTCCCGCGTCTCGGGCTTGAATAGGGCGTCCTCGGTCCAGGCCGCGGGGTTGTGAACGTCGCGGGCATGCGGAATGACGTTGAAGTCGCCTGCGAGGATCAGCGGCTCCTCGGTCTTGAGCCGCTCCTTCGAATATTCAAGAAGCCGTGACATCCATTTGAGTTTGTAGGGATATTTCTCGGTGCCGACCGGATTGCCGTTGGGCAGATAGAGGCAGGCGATGCGCAGCACGCCGCGCTTGAGCGTCACCACGCCCTCGAGGAAGCGGGCATGGGCGTCCTCGTCGTCGCCCGCGAGCCCCGACTTGGTCTCGTCGAAGCGGAGCTTGGAGAGCAGTGCGACGCCGTTGAACGTCTTCTGCCCGTGCGTGACCACGTTGTAGCCCAGCGCCTCGATCTCCAGCCGTGGGAAGGCCTCGTCGACGCATTTGATCTCCTGGAGGCAGACGATGTCCGGCTGGCACTCCTTCAGCCAGGTTAGCAGCAGGTCGATCCGCTGCCGGACCGAGTTCACGTTCCAGGTGGCAACTCTGATGGGCATGGGGAGGGCTCCGGGCAGGGGCTTTGGTTAGAACAAAATGCAAACGCGCCCGTCAAGGACGCCGCAAAATCTCCCACAAAATTAACCCGGCTTAAGCGGGCCGCAGGCCATTGATGCGGAAAAGGTTCCTTTGGAATGGGATGGCCGGACAAATCGATGAAGCGAACTGAGCCGCGTGACGGCCTGATCGGCGCGTTCCTGTACTGGCTCGGCGGCTTCGAGATCGAGGACAGCCTGACCGCCGGCCTCAGCGAGCGCGAGATCCGCCGCATCCGCGCCAAGCAGATCGACGCCGTGACGCGGCTGATCCCGGTGACGATGGCGGTGACGATGCTCAACGTCGCCATCGTGCTGATCCTGTTCTGGGGCAGGGGCTGGAACGACTTCCTCGCGATCTGGGGCCTGACGCTCGCCGCCACGGCCTCGCTCGCGGTGCGCTCATGGCGGCGATCGCATCGAAACCCGCCGCAGGAGGCCTCGCCCCGCGCCGCGCGTCAGATGCTGCGGCAGGCGGTTTTCCTCGCCGCGATCTGGGGCACGCTGCCGCTCGCTCTGTTCAGCCGCATCGAGCCGACCAGCCAGCTGATTCTGGCCTGCCTGATGGTCGGCATGATGTCCGGCGGCGCCTTCACGTTCTCGACCTTCCCGCGCGCCGGGCTGGTCTATCTCGCCACCATGACGGTCGGCTGCGCGGGCGCGCTGCTGCTGTGCGGCACCGGGCCTTACCTCGTGACCGCGGTGTTCCTGCTGCTGTTCGCGTTTTTCATGGCGCGCAACATCGTCTCGCAAGGCAATTTGTTCCTCGGCAATCTCAAGGCCCAGCTCGAGCTCGAGCGGCAGACCGAGATCATCTCGCTGCTGCTGAAGGATTTTCAGGAGAACGCCAGCGACTGGCTGTGGCAGACCGACGCCGAAGGGCATCTGGTCGACGTGCCGCAACGCTTCGCCGACGTCGCGCAATTGCCGCTGCCCCTGCTGAAAGGATCGCACTTCTCCGACGTGCTCGACATGCTCTGCCCCGAGGACAAGAGCGCGGCCTACAACGTGGTCGGCCTGATGGAGCATGCCGAGCCGCTGCACGAGATGAACCTCAAGGTCGTCGCCGGCGGCGAGGCGCGGCTGTGGTCGCTGACGGCAAAGCCCGCCTATGATCGCGAAGGCCATTTCCTCGGCTATCGCGGCTTCGGGCGCGATGTCACCGAGCGCTGGCGCGCGGAAAAGGCCGAGGCGGAGAGCCGCGCCAAATCGGACTTCCTTGCGGTGATGAGCCACGAGATCCGCACGCCCATGAACGGCGTGCTCGGGCTTGCCAGCATGCTGCTCGAAACCAAGCTCGATCCGGAACAGCGTGAGGCGGTCACCACGATCCGCGAGTCCGGCGACAATCTCCAGCGTATCCTCAACGACATCCTCGACCTGTCCAAGCTCGAGGCCGGACGCTTCACCTTCGAGGCGATCGACTTCGCGCCGCAGGCATTGGTCGAGGCGGTCGCGACCGTGGTGCGCGCGAGCGCCAAGGGCAAGGGGCTGACGGTCAAGCTGGAGCTCGACCCGAACCTGCCGCCGACACTGCGCGGTGACGTCGCGCGCATCCGCCAGGTGCTGCTCAACCTCGCATCCAACGCGGTGAAGTTCACCGATCAGGGCGAAGTGACGATCGCCGCGACCTGCCAGGCGCGCCGCGACCTGCTGGCGACTGTCGAGTGGACCGTCACCGACAGCGGCATCGGCATCGCCCCCGAAAAGCTCGGCCAGCTCTTCAGCGACTTCGCGCAGGCCGATGCCTCGATCAGCCGCCGCTTCGGTGGCACCGGCCTTGGCCTTGCGATCAGCAGGCGCATCATCGAGCAGATGGGCGGAACGATCGGCGTCACCTCGACGCCGGGCGAGGGCTCGACCTTCCGCTTCACGCTGGTGCTGCCCTGGAGCCAGGCGCAGGCCTCCGAGCAGGCGTCGGACCGCGACGAGGCCGACGAGCTCAAGGCGCGCATCGCCGGCCTAGATCGGCCGTTGAAGGTGCTGGTCGCCGAGGACGATGCCGTCAACCGCATGGTCGTCAGCAAGATGCTCGGGACCTTCGACGTCGAGCTGCGCGTCGTCACCGACGGTACCGAGGCCGTCGCGGCAGCGTCCGAAGGCAATTACGATGTCGTGCTGATGGACGTGCGCATGCCCGACATGGATGGGCTCGCCGCCACCCGCGCCATCCGCGCGCAAGGCGGGCGCTTTGCGGCCTTGCCGATCATCGCGCTGACGGCCAACGCCTTCCCCGAAGACGTCAGGATCTGCCGCGAGGCCGGCATGTCGGATTTCCTCGCCAAGCCGCTGCGCAAGCCGGCGCTGGTCGCAGCCCTGCTGCGTGCGCTCGACGGGTTCACCATGGCGGAGGACGCGCCGCTCCAGCCGGAGCTGATGCCTGGTGACGTCGAGTGGACGGACGAGGAAAGGCAGATTACCGGCGCGTAAGCGCTCAGATCGAGAAGCTGGTGCCGCACCCGCAGGACGCCGTCGCGGTGGGATTGTTGACGTGGAGCGAGGCGCCGATCACATCGTCGACAAAATCGACCTCGTACTCCATCCGGCTTGTCGCTGCCGAAGATTCCTCGTGATATTGTACGTTTGACAAGCGTTGGGGGGATTGGCGCGATGAATGGGAGGGGGGCAGCGGAAGCTATCGATAGAAGGCTCAGATCAGAAAGAATCCTTCAAGCCGAGGGCGTACCTTTCCTTGCCGCATTACCCGTTATTGAGACCGCGGCTGAGGCGCTGAAGCGGTCAAAAGAAGAGGTCGCGCTACGCACTCTTTGTGTCCTTTTCGTCGCTGCAAAGGGCGAGGGACTTGGGGAAGATCTAGTTGAACAACTTCTGGAATCGTACGAGCTGCGGCCACATCTGACTCCCGTGGAACTCGCCTTCGTGCTCGATAAGTCCCCCTCGCAGCACGACCGGATTCAATTCACGTGGAGGCACGAAGCCGCTTGGACTCTGCTTTGGGCATTGGGCTTCGTGGCCCAGCTCGGCAAGCCAGCGCAGTTTTGCGATGTGGGCTTCGCCGCAAGCACAATGGCCGAAAGGACAACCTCTCAGTTCATCGAAGACTCCGAACTTCGTCCGATCGCCGACATTCTTGATCAGGCCGATCTGATCTACAGGTACCATTGGGCTGTCAGAAACGCCCTTGCGCGAGGGCAGCAGATACCGGCAGCCCTAGATCCTGGCGTGACGGAAGAAAGGCACCACGCTTTGAACTGGCTTATCGGATACCAGGACCAAGCGTGGGATCATGTCACGACTGACACCTAACACTCGGCTGCGGCATGGGCCGCTTCGGCGCTGGGCTATATCGAACCCACCGCGTGTGTGTCCCGTCGAGCTCCCCCGTGGGGATCCTGCGATGCTCATGCATTACCCCTGTCTTGCCCGATGCGTCAATCGCTATTCGTAAAAGCCGAAAGGCATCGCGCCGGCTTACCGGCTACTGTGCATGGGGTTGTTTTTCAGATTTTGAGTCGGGCTAGATCGAGAAGCTGGTCCCGCAGCCGCAGGATGCCGTCGCGTTCGGATTGTTGACGCGGAACGAGGCGCCGATCAGGTCATCCACGAAATCGACCTGCGAGCCCGCCAGGAACGGCTGCGAGGCGGAATCGACCAGCACCACCGCATTCTCCTGCTCGATCACGAGATCGTCGTCGGTGCGCGCGCGATCGATATCGAACTTGTACTGAAAGCCGGAGCAGCCGCCGCCCTCGACCGAGATGCGCAGCATCGCGCCGGCACCTTCGCCCTTGAGGATTTCCCCAATCCGGCGTGCGGCGCGGTCACTGATGGTCACGTCAGTCGTCATCTCAGGTCTCCGATAGTCCCGCGGTCATATCCAATTCATTTGGTATCCCGCGTCCGGCATAGTTAAGTGCAAGGATACGCAGAATCAAATGGATAGGGACTAAATTCGTCGTGTCCGTCGGAATGGCAGCCCCCCGCGCGCCCTATGCCTGCGATCCCGACCGCAGCCGCGGCCGGCTGGTCACGGAGCCGCCGAGCCGGACCCGCAGCCCGTTCCGGCGGGATTGCGACCGGGTGATCCATTCCACCGCGTTCCGCCGTCTGAAGTACAAGACCCAGGTGTTCGTGTTCCACGAGGGCGATCACTACCGCACCCGGCTGACCCACTCGCTGGAGGTGGCGCAGATCGCCCGTGCGCTGGCCCGGCAGCTCGGACTGGACGAGGATCTCACCGAAACCCTGGCGCTGGCCCACGATCTCGGTCATCCCCCGTTCGGCCATGCCGGCGAGCGGGCGCTGGACGCCTGCCTGAAGGACTTTGGCGGCTTCGACCACAACGCCCAGACGCTCCGCGTCGTCGCTTCGCTGGAGCATCGTTATCCCGAGTTCGACGGGCTGAACCTGACCTGGGAGTCGCTGGAGGGCATCGTCAAGCACAACGGGCCGCTGACCGATCGCGGCGGCGCGCCGGTCGGGCGCTATCGCGAGCACGGCATTCCCGTCGGAATCGCCGACTACATCAAGACCTACGACCTCGAATTGTGGAGTTTTGCTTCGCTGGAGGCGCAGGTCGCGGCCATCGCCGACGACATCGCCTATGACGCCCACGATATCGACGATGGCTTGCGGGCGGGCCTGTTCCACCTCGACGATCTCAAGGTGATGCCGCTCACGGCCGAGATCATCGCCGAGACCTCGGCGCATTATCCTCAACTCGAAGACCTCAGGCGCGGTGCCGAACTGGTGCGCGAGCTGATCTCGCATTTGATCGGCGCGGTGTTCGCGGAGGCGCAGAAGAACCTCGCTGCGGTGAAGCCGCAGTCGGCCCAGGACGTACGCCAGCAGAGCCGGGCCCTGGTCGCGCTCCCGCCCGAGGTCGCCGAGGAGGAGGCCGCCATCAAGACCTTCCTCTACCAGCACATGTACCGCCACAAGCGGGTGATGCGTGTGATGGGGGAGGCCGAGCAGATCCTGTTCGACCTGTTCGCGAAATACCTGAAGGTGCCGGCGGAATTGCCGCCGGAATGGCTGGTGGGGGCGCAAGGCGACGACGAGGGCGACCGGGCCCGCCGGATCGGCAATTTCATTGCCGGAATGACCGACCGTTTCGCCTTGACCGAGCACCAGCGGCTCTTTGACTCGACCCCGGATTTGCGTTAGGCGGCGGCCATGCCCCAGACCTCCTCATCCCTGCATTTGTTCGCCGATGTGCTCGCACGCGTGCATGCCGCCTGCCGTGCGCTTGCGGCGGAAGCCAACTGGCCCGAGGGCATCGATTTCTCCCGCGTGGTGGTCGAGCCGCCGCGCGATCCCTCTCATGGCGACATGGCCACCAACGCCGCCATGGTGCTGGCGAAAGAGGCCAAGGCCAAGCCGCGCGATCTCGCCGATCAGATCGCCGAACGACTGCGTGCCGATGCGCTGATCGCCAAGGTCGATGTCGCCGGTCCCGGCTTCATCAATCTGACCTTGAAGCCGGCCGCCTGGGCCGAGGCGCTGCGCACCGTGCTTCGTGAGGCCGCCGACTACGGCCGCGTCCGCGGCGGCTCCAAGGTCAATGTCGAATACGTCTCGGCCAATCCGACCGGGCCGATGCATGTCGGCCATTGCCGTGGCGCCGTGTTCGGCGATGCGCTGGCGAGCCTGCTGCAGTTCGGCGGCCACGACGTCACGCGCGAATATTACATCAACGACGCCGGCGCCCAGGTCGACGTGCTCGCGCGCTCCGCGTTTCTGCGCTATCGCGAGGCGCTCGGCGAGGATATCGGCGCGATCCCGGAAGGCCTCTATCCCGGCGACTATCTGAAGCCGGTCGGGCAGGCGCTCGCGAACGAGCACGGCGACAAGCTCCGCGCGATGAGCGAGGCCGAGTGGCTGCCGACCGTGCGCGCCAAGGCGATCGCGATGATGATGGACGAGATCAAGGACGATCTCGCCGCCCTCAACATCCGCCACGACGTGTTCTTCTCGGAGCGCTCGCTGATCGAGGCCGGCAACAACAAGGTGGCCGAGACCATCGATTTCCTGAAGGCCAAGGGCGACATTTACGAAGGCCGCCTGCCGCCGCCCAAGGGCGCGCCGGTCGAGGACTGGGAAGACCGCGAGCAGCTGCTGTTCAAGGCGACGGCCTATGGCGATGACGTCGATCGCCCGCTGATCAAGTCCGACAATTCCTACACCTACTTCGCCTCCGACATCGCCTACCACAAGAACAAGTTTGACCGTGGTTTTGCGGAGATGATCGACGTCTGGGGCGCCGACCATGGCGGCTACATCAAGCGCATGCAGGCGGCGGTGAAGGCGACGACCTCGGGCAAGGGGGCGCTCGACGTCAAGATCGTCCAGCTCGTCAAGCTCTTGCGCAATGGCGAGCCGGTGAAAATGTCGAAGCGGAGCGGGGACTTCGTCACCTTGCGTGAGGTGGTGGATGAAGTCGGCCAGGATGCCGTCCGCTTCATGATGCTGTACCGCAAGAACGACGCGGTGCTCGACTTCGACCTTGCCAAGGTCATGGAACAGTCGCGCGACAACCCGGTGTTCTACGTCCAGTACGGCCACGCCCGCGGCCACTCGATCTTCCGCAACGCGCGGGCGGAGGTGTTCCCGGAACTGCCCGAGGATACCGGCAAACGCATTGCGTGGCTGGCTGAGTCGGCGGTGGAACGGTTGTCAGACCCGGTCGAGCTTGAACTTCTCAAGCGGCTCGCAATATATCCTCGTATGCTCGAAGCCGCCGCCGCGGCCCATGAGCCGCACCGAATTGCCTTTTACCTCTATGACTTAGCGAGCGAATTTCACGCGCTTTGGACGAAGGGGCGGGATTTGCCCTATTTACGCTTCATTATCAATAATGATGCAGATCTAACAAAGGCGCGACTGGCCATGGTCCAGGGCGTCGTCTCGGTTCTGGCATCGGGCCTCGCCATCCTCGGCGTCCATGCCCCGAACGAGATGCGGTAGTTTGGGGCGAACTACTTAAGGGGAATAATTGGGGGTGCCGGCAGAAGCCGGATCGCTTAGACTTGGTTGAAAGCCTTGTGGGTCGAAAGCCGTGCCTTGGTCGAGGGGCGCGCGGCTTTCCCGAAGGGACGCATCATCACGATGGCCGAACGATATCAGGACAGACCGTTTCCTTCCGATGACTATGGTCGCGGTGGCGATCAGCGTGGGAAGGCGGACAGCGATCCCTTGGCCGAGCTCGCCCGCCTGATCGGACAGACCGATCCGTTTGCCGCGCAGTCGCGGCCAGCTGCCCGTCCGCCGGCTACTCCTGCGCCCGCACAAAGCTATCAAGACGACGATTATCGGCAGGACGAGTATCAGCAGGACTATGCCGAGCAGGCTCCGCCGCCTCCGCCCGGGCCGCCCTCATGGATGCGGCGCGCCAACGTGCAGCCGGCGCCGGCTCCAGTCTCCGAGCCTGACTATCCAGTGTCGGTCAGCCCGGTCCATCCGCTGCATCGCTATTCGGCCGAGCCGGCCGCGCCCGCACCTGATCTCCATCAGCCGCAGGCCTATCCGGATCACGCCTATCAGGATCACGCCTATCAAGGGCAGGCTCATCAGCAGCAGGCTTACCCGCAGCAGGATCAGGCCTACCAGCAGCCGGCCTATCAGGAGCCGTATCAGCAGCCGGATCCGTCGCGCTATGACGATGCGCTCTATGGCCGGCTCGAGGCTGGCGAGCAGGATTATCAGCGCGATCCGGCCTACCCGGACGATCCCTACGCGTATCAGAGCGACTATCCCGATGCGGAGGTCGACGAGCCCAGGAAGCAGCGCGGCGGCATGATGACGGTCGCGGCGATCCTGGCGCTGGCCGTGGTCGGCACTGGGGCGGCGTTCGCCTACAAGACCTATATCGGCTCGCCCCGCAGCGGCGAGCCGCCGATCATCAAGGCCGACAACACGCCGACCAAGATCGTGCCCGCGCCGTCGGACTCCGCGTCCAAGGTGCCGGATCGCATGGTGAGCGGCGATGGCGCCGAGAAGATCGTGCCGCGCGAAGAGGCGCCGGTCGACGTCAACGCCAAGGCGGGCGGCCCCCGCGTCGTGTTCCCGCCACTGAACCAGAATGCGAACCCGCCGTCGGTCGCAAGCGTATCGCCATCGGCGGTGCCGCCGCCGGGCGCAAGCAACGGCACGCTGCCGAACAATTCGCCGCGCCCGATCAGGACTGTCGCCGTGAAGGGTGATCAGACCGACAGCGCCACGCCGCAGTCGGCTGCGGCCTCCAAGCCGGCAGCTCCGCCGAAGCCAGTCGCAGCGCCAGCCGCGCCGCGCAATCCGCCGACATCGGCCAATGCCAGCGCCAACCAGCCGCTCTCGCTGGCGCCACAATCGGCACCTGCCGCCGAATCGCCGCAGCGCATGGCTGCGACCACGCCGACCCAGATCGCGCCGAACGCTGCTCCCGAGAGCCATGGCGTCATGGTGTCGGTTTCGTCCCAGGACACCGAAGCGGCGGCCAGGGAGTCGTATCGCGTGACGCAGGGGAAGTATCCGTCGGTCCTGGGCTCCCGCTCGGCGGTGATCAGGCGCACCGAATTGTCCGATGGAAAGGTGAAGTACCGTGCGTTGGTCGGTCCCTACCGGACGCGCCAGGAGGCCTCGCAGTTCTGCAAGGAGCTGATGGCGGCCGGCGGGCAATGCTTTATCCCGTAGTATTATCCGCCGATTCCTTGACCCTCTGACGGGGCAGGGTTAATCGGCCGTTATGAGCACGCGGGCCTTCATTACCGGCGTTTCCGGAACGGAACTGACCGCCGCCGAGCGGGAGTTTATCCGCGAGCAGCGCCCGTGGGGCTTCATCCTCTTCAAGCGCAATGTCGCAACCCCAGCTCAAGTTGCTGCATTGGTTGCGGAATTGCGGACGGCGGCCGGTGCCCCCGACGCGCCTGTGCTGATCGATCAGGAAGGCGGGCGGGTGCAGCGGCTGGGGCCGCCGCACTGGCCGGTGTATCCGCCGGGCGCTGTTTTCTCGACCCTGTACGACACTGATTCGGCGCTGGGACTCACCGCGGCGCGCCTGTCCGCCCGGCTGATCGCGGCCGATCTCGCCGATCTCGGCATTACCGTGGATTGCTTGCCGCTCGCTGACGTGCCGGTGCCGGGCGCCGATGCCGTGATCGGCAACCGGGCTTACGGCACGGAGCCCGCCAAGGTCGCGGCGATCGCGCGGGCCGTCACGGAAGGGCTGGAGCAGGGCGGCGTGCTCCCGGTCCTCAAACACATTCCAGGCCATGGCCGCGCCACCGCGGACACCCATTTCAAGTTGCCGACGGTGGATACGCCGAAGGATGAGCTGGAGCGGACCGACTTCGCCGCGTTCAAGCCGCTGTCGGATCTGCCGATGGCGATGACTGCACATGTTGTGTTTAGCGCGGTCGACCCCGCCCATCCGGCGACGACATCTGCGACAATGATTGCTGACGTGATTCGCGGCGCAATCGGGTTCCAGGGTTTGTTAATGAGTGATGACGTGTCGATGAACGCGCTGTCGGGGAATATCGCCGAGCGGACCCGCGCCATCTTCGCGGCCGGCTGCGACGTGGCGCTGCATTGCAACGGCAACATCGAGGAAATGCGCGCGGTTGCCGGTCAGACACCTGAGCTGTCGGGCCGGGCGCTGGAGCGGGCGAATGCCGCGCTCGCCGCCCGCAAGGCACCGCAGCCGTTCGACCGGGTCGCCGCACGCACTGAGCTGGACGCATTGATCGCACGGGCAAACACGGCATCCGCATGACCGCAGAAATCCTATCGTTTGAAACCGGGCGGCCCGCAGAGCTCGCAGAGGGTGAGCCGGCGTTGGTGGTGGACGTCGAGGGCTATGAGGGGCCGCTCGACCTGCTGCTCGCGCTGGCCCGGCAGCAGAAGGTCGACCTCGCCAAGATCTCGATTCTGGCGCTGGCCGACCAATATCTCCACTTCATCGAGGCCGCGCGAAAGATCCGGCTCGAGCTTGCCGCCGACTATCTCGTCATGGCCGCATGGCTCGCCTTCCTGAAGTCGCGCCTCTTGCTGCCCGAGCCGCCGAGCGCGGAAGGCCCGAGCGCCGAGCAGATGGCTACCGCGCTCGCCAACCGTCTGCGCCGGCTGGAGGCCATTCGCGAGGCCGCCAACCGCCTGATGAACAGGCCGCAATTGCAGCGTGACATCTTCCCGCGCGGTGAGCCCGAGCAGATCGCCGAGATCAAGCATCCGAAATACACGGCGACGCTGTACGATCTGCTCACCGCCTATGCCTCGCAGCGTCAGTCGCGCGTGCTGGCAAGCGTGCATCTGGCCAAGCGCACGGTGTGGTCGCTTGCGGAAGCGCGCGCCACGCTGGAGCGGCTGGTCGGCAGCATCACCGAGCAGGATGACTGGGGCGTGCTCGACGACTTCCTGATCCGCCACGTCGCCGATCCGACGCAGCGCGCGACGGTGTTCGCCTCGAGCTTTGCCGCCGCGCTCGAATTGGTGCGCGAAGGTCAGCTGGAGCTGAACCAGAAAGAGGCATTCGCGCCCATCTATTTCCGGAAAGGGCGCCCGAAACCGGTCCCGGACGCAGCTCCCGCGCCTGATGCGCCGGTCGCTTAAGTGCAAGAAGGAGAATCTGCCATGGCAAGCCTGGCTGAAGTGCGGGTAGAAGAGGCCGAGCCAATGGAGAACGAAACCCAGGCGCGTCCCGAGGAATTGCGGCTGCTGGAAGCGCTGCTGTTCGCATCGAGTGAACCGCTTGATACCGCGACGCTGGCCAAGCGTATGCCCGAGGGAGTCGACGTCAAGGCCGCGCTCGAGCAGCTGCAGGCCGACTACGCCATGCGCGGGGTGAACCTCGTCCGCGTGGCCAACAAATGGACCTTCCGCACGGCCGGCGATCTCGCCTGGCTGATGACGCGGGAGAGCACCGAAACCCGCCGCCTGTCGCGCGCGGCGATCGAGGTGCTGGCGATCATCGCCTATCACCAACCCGTGACGCGCGCCGAGATCGAGGAGATCCGCGGTGTCGTCACCTCGAAGGGCACGCTCGACGTGCTGCTGGAAACCGGCTGGATCAAGCCGCGCGGTCGGCGCAAGACGCCGGGCCGTCCGCTGACCTTCGGAACCACCGAGGACTTCCTGTCGCAGTTCACCCTGGAACAACTCGGCGATCTGCCGGGCCTGGAGGAGCTGAAGGGCACGGGCCTGCTGGATTCGCGCCTGCCGACCGGCTTCAGCGTGCCGACCCCGTCGGACGATCCGCAGCTCCGCGAGGACGAGGACCCCTTGGAACCGGGCGAGGATCTCGATCTGGCGCTGGCGCCTGCGGTCGAGCCCGAGACGTCGGAGGGGGCACCGGACGGCGGCAATGAGGGCGGCGGCGAAGGCGGCGCCGAAGAGTGAGGCTCCGGCCTTTCACCGGTGCCCTGCGACCGGTTAACACTAGCAAGATTACGTAGCGCCTACAGCGAATTGGCGCTGCCTTGGTCCTTGTTTTTGAGGCCTGCCAAGCCTAGGTTTCGGTGAAGATCGGCCGGGTCCCCGGCCATGCGCGTTTGGAGGGTTGCAGGATGGGTTCACTCAGCATTTGGCACTGGATCCTGGTGATCGCAGTGGTCCTGCTGCTATTCGGCCGCGGCAAGATTTCGGATCTGATGGGCGACGTGGCGCAGGGCATCAAGGCGTTCAAGAAGGGCATGCAGGACGACGACAAGCCCGCCGAGAAGCCCGAGCCGGCCAAGTCCATCGAGCACAACAATGCGCCGACCGCGGCGCGGTCCGACGTCGGCAGCAAGGCCGTCTGAGCCGAAAGAAGCACGCGAGAGGCGGGTAGCCGCCCCGATCCTGTGCGCAAGGGATTGGGCCGGTTGCGGCTTGGCTGAGTTGCGGCTTCGCGTCAACGGAAGACCTCATGTTCGACATCGGGTGGAGTGAACTGGTCCTCATCGGGGTCGTGGCCCTGATCGCCATCGGCCCGAAAGAGCTGCCGGGCGTGCTGCGCATGGTCGGACAGTGGATGGGCAAGGCGCGCAAGATGGCCGCCGAATTCCAGGGCCAGTTCCAGGAAGCGATGCGCGAGGCCGAGATGGCCGACCTCAAGAAGAGTTTTGACGAGGTCAAGGAAGCCGCAACCGGCTTCAATCCGCTGACTTCGCTGCAGAAGGACGTCAGCGACGCGCTCCGCGTCGATGCGCTCGACAAGCCCGCGGAGACATCCACGACGACTACCGTTGAACCTCCGACAACGCCCACCACGCCGGAGGCCCCGACGCCCGCGACCTTCATGGAAGCCGAGGCGCATGCAGCTGCGAACGAGCCGCTTGCGATCACCCGTGAAGTCGAGCAGGCACAGGTGGCGCAGGACACCGCGCCCTCCGAAGCGATCAAGGACGCCAAAGCGTCATGACCGACGCCGATATCGAGGCCAGCAAAGCCCCGCTGATGGACCATCTGATCGAGCTGCGCTCGCGGCTGATCAAGGCACTGCTCGGCTTTGGCGTGGCTTTCATCTTCTGCTTCTTCTTCGCCAAGCAGATCTACAACGTGCTGGTCTGGCCGTTCGTGTGGGTCGCGGGCCCCGAGAACTCCAAGTTCATCTACACGGCGCTGCTGGAATATTTCATCACCCAGCTCAAGCTCGCGCTGTTCGGCGCCGGCTTCATCTCGTTTCCGATCGTCGCGACGCAGATCTACAAATTCGTCGCGCCCGGCCTGTACAAGCACGAGAAGCAGGCCTTCCTGCCGTATCTGGTCGCGACCCCGTTCTTCTTCGTGCTCGGCGCGGCGCTGGTCTATTTCGTCGTGCTGCCGATGCTGGTCCGCTTCTCGCTCGGCATGCAGCAGGCCGGAAGCGACGAGACCGCGCAGATCCAGCTCCTGCCCAAGGTCGGCGAATATCTGTCGCTGATGATGTCGCTGATCTTCGCCTTCGGCATCGCCTTCCAGCTTCCGGTGATCCTGACGCTGCTCGGCCGGATCGGAATCGTGAGCTCGAAGATGCTGCGCGAGAAGCGCCGTTATTTCATCGTCATCGCCTTCGTCATTGCGGCGGTGCTGACGCCGCCCGATGTGCTGAGCCAATGCTCGCTGGCGATCCCGCTGCTCGCGCTCTACGAGGGCTCGATCATTGCGGTCGGCATGGTGGAGAGGAAGGCGGCTGCTGCCGCGCAGGCCACCACCGGCACCGACGTCTCGACGCCGGCCAATCCGGCGGAGTAGGGCGCTTTCGCTCTATGTTAGCGCTGCTCAGCCCATGATTCGTCATGCCCGGGCTTGACCCGGGCATCCACGACTTGGTCTAAGGCTGCAGACACGTGGATGGCCGGGATGAACCCGGCCATGACGGGAAGACAGCCATGCACGACATCAAATCGATCCGCGACAATCCGCAAGCCTTCGATGCCGGCCTCGCCCGGCGCGGCCTGAAGCCGATGGCGGCCTCGCTGCTTGCGATCGACGAGACGCGGCGCGCGGCGATCCTGGCGTCCGAGCAGGCGCAGGCGCGGCGCAATGCGGCCTCGAAGGAGATCGGCGACGCCAAGAAGGCCAAGGACGAGGCGCGCGCGGCCAAGCTGATGGCTGAAGTCGCCGAGCTCAAGACCACGATGCCTGAGCTCGAAGCGGCCGCGAAGGCCGCCGACGAGGAGCTGACCAAAGAGCTGTCCGCGATCCCGAACATTCCGCTCGACGAGGTGCCCGATGGTGTCGACGAGCACGGCAACGTGCAGCGCCATGTGTTCGGCAACAAGCGCAACTACGATTTCGCGCCGAAGCTGCATGACGATCTCGGTACGGCGCTGGGCTATATGGATTTCGAGGCGGCGGCAAAACTCTCCGGCGCGCGCTTCGTCGTGCTGAAGAAGGCGCTGGCGCGGCTCGAGCGCGCACTCGGACAGTTCATGCTCAATCTGCACGTCGACGAGCACGGCTATACCGAGATCAATCCGCCGCTGCTGGTGCGCAACGAGATCATGTTCGGCACCGGACAGCTGCCGAAATTCGAGGACGACCAGTTCTGGGCGATCAAGGGCGAGCTGCTTGCATCGCCCGATCAGGAACGGCTGAGAACAGAACGCCTCGGCCTGATCCCGACTGCCGAGGTCTCGCTCACCAATCTTGCGCGTGAATCCATCCTCGACGAGAAGCAGTTGCCGATGCGGCTCACGGCGCTGACGCCGTGCTTCCGCGCCGAGGCGGGCGCTGCGGGGCGCGACACGCGCGGCATGATCCGCCAGCATCAGTTCACCAAGGTCGAGCTGGTCTCCATCACGACTCCCGAGACCAGCAAGGACGAGCTGGAGCGGATGCTGTCCTGCGCCGAGCAGGTGCTGCAGCGGCTCGGTCTGCATTATCGCGTGATGACGCTCTGCGCAGGGGATATGGGCTTCTCGTCGCAAAAAACCTATGACATCGAGGTCTGGATGCCGGGCCAGGGCGAGGGCGGGGCGTTCCGCGAGATCTCGAGCTGCTCGGTCTGCGGTGACTTCCAGGCCCGCCGCATGGATGCGCGCTCGCGCGGCCCCGATGGCAAGCCGCGCTTCGTGCACACGCTGAATGGCTCCGGCACCGCGCTCGGCCGCGCGCTGATCGCCGTGATGGAGACCTATCAGCAGGAGGACGGCTCGATCGCGGTCCCCGACGTGCTGCAGCCCTATATGGGCGGCGTGAAGGTGATCGGGCGGGAGTAAATCCTGCTGCCTGCCTGAAACGCAAAAAACGTTTGGTTGCGAAGATCGGGCGGCCGGCTATCCTGCCGGCCCCGCAACGCGAACCCTCCGTTCATGGCCTTGCACCGCGACATCTTCTGGGTCGGCAGACAATGGGCGGTGACGGGGGCCGGCATTCAGGCCGTCGACCAGCGCCTGCGCGGCGTGCTCGACATCGAGATCGCGCGGCTCTGGGACGACGATCTCGTGCGGAGCCGGCGGGCCAAGCCCGGCGTGAATGCAGCAGACTTCGACAAGGCGCTGACGGTGGCGCGCGAACGCTTTCCGGAGTCGAATCCGCTCGTTGCGCAATTGGAGGCGCTCGGCGTGATCGGGGCGCCGGTCGTCAGTCCGGCCGTGCCGGCGATGAAGCTGCGCGCGGAGGGGCGGCTCGCGCGCTTCCTGCCGCAATGGCGCATCCGCCGGTAGAGAAAGCAGGCCAGGGAACCTGACCGACCCCGAAATCTGCCCGGTTTGCCTGATCGGCCGGAGCCGGATAAGACGGCTCAGATCCCCTTCAGGAATCGAATCTTCGCATGCGCATTCTCTGCACCAATGACGACGGCATCCACGCCCCCGGCCTCAAGGTGGTCGAGGAGATCGCGCGTGCGCTGTCCGACGATGTCTGGGTGGTGGCACCCGAGCTCGACCAATCCGGCGTGTCGCATTCGCTGTCGCTGAACGATCCCTTGCGCCTGCGCGAGGTCGGGCCGCGGCACTTTGCCGTGCGCGGCACGCCGACCGACTGCGTCATCATGGGGGCGCGCCACATCCTCGGGGCCAAGCTGCCGGACGTCGTGCTGTCCGGGGTCAACAAGGGCCGCAACGTCGCCGAGGACGTGGTCTATTCCGGTACCATCGCCGGCGCGCTGGAGGGCACCATTCTCGGCCTGCCGTCGTTCGCGCTGTCGCAGGAATTCAGCGTCGAGACCCGCGAGCGGCCGCCGTGGGATACCGCGCGCAAGCTCGGGCCCGACATCCTGCGCAAGGTGATCGCCGCAGGCATCCCGAAGGACACCGTCATCAACGTCAACTTCCCCTCCTGCGCGCCGGAGGAGGTGCTCGGCATCCGCGTCACCCGCCAGGGCAAGCGCAATCTCGGTTTCCTCAGGGTCGACGAGCGCAGGGACGGCCGGGGCAATCCCTATTTCTGGATCGGTTTCGAGCGCAGCGCGATGCTGGACACGCCGGCCGACGGCACCGATCTGGCCGCGCTGCGCGAGCGCTACGTCTCGGTGACGCCGCTCAGGCTCGACCGCACCAATGAAGCGTTTTCGGAAGAGCTCAGCGCGACGTTGAAGTAAGAAGATCTGGAAATAGCGTCTACTCGCCGCGCAGCGCGGCTTCGATGGTCCTGCCGAGCGCGTCGAGCTGAAACGGCTTTTGCAGCGCCGGCCGGTCGCGGTACTGCTCGGGCAGGCCGGAGGAGCCGTAGCCGGTGGCGAAGATGAAGGGGCGGCCCTTGGCCTTGATCACGTCGGCGACCGGCGAGATCACCTTGCCGTTGACGTTGACGTCGAGAATGGCGATGTCGAATTCGGTCGCCTGGGCGAGCCGCATGGCCTCGGTGATGTCGCCGGCCTCGGCTGCGACCTTGTAGCCGAGCTCTTCCAGCATGTCCGCGACCATCATCCTGATCATCACCTCGTCCTCGACGAGGAATACAGAGCGGCCGGAAAGCCCTGTCGCGGTCATAGTGGAGTCCTTGCCCTTTGCCAAAAACGTTCGCAGATAACACGAATCGACGCAATGCGCGTTTCGACGAACGGATGCCCGAAAATGGTCATCGCAGCTCGCCCGTGGCAAGCCAATTTGTGGTCAAATGCCCCGCGCGAAGGCTATCATGAGTTCCTGAGCAGGAACAGATTCTGCGTCCGGGCTTGATGATGTCCCACCGGGCCGGGCAAGACAGCGTAAGCAGGCGATGACCTCCCATCAGCACCCGCCGGAAAAGATGATGTTTCAGCTCACGCTGAGGCGTCGGGGCATCAGCGATCAGGCGGTGCTGCGAACCATGGAGGAGGTGCCGCGCGATCTCTTCGTTGACGAGGCCGATCGCGACGGTGCCTATCGGGACAGTGCGCTGCCGATCGCCTGCGGGCAGACCATCAGCCAGCCCTTCGTGGTCGCCTACATGACCGAGCAGCTTCAACTCCGGAAGCAGCATCGTGTGCTCGAGATCGGAACAGGTTCCGGCTATCAGGCGGCCGTGCTGTCGCGGCTCGCCGGCCAGGTCCTGACGGTCGAGCGCTATCGCAAGCTTGCCGATGCGGCACGTGCCAGGCTCGAAAAGCTCGACTGTCACAATGTCGAGGTGATGCTTGGCGACGGGCTTAACCTGCCGCCCAATATCGACCCGTTCGATCGCATCATCGTCACCGCCGCGATGGAGCAGATCCCCGAGAACCTGGTCGAGCGGCTCGAAGTCGGGGGTATCCTGATCGCGCCGGTCGGCCCGCATCAGGGCGTGCAGACGCTGGTCCGGCTGACCCGGACCGAAGGGGGGATCGAGCGCAGGGAACTCGTCGAGGTCCGGTTCGTGCCGGCACTGCCCGGCGTGGCGCGGGAGCTGTAGAATTCCGGATCGGCTGTGCCGCCAACATCTTATTGGGAGGGTTAAGCCGTTATTTACTCGACGCGTGTTTACTTAAAACACCAGTTCTGTTGCGTACGAGTGAGTAACCATGTCCGCTGTCGCCGAGTTGCTTTACTCGCGCCGCGTGCCGCAGGTCGCGGTGCTGGCGCTGATCTCCTTCAGCTTCGCAGGGTGCAGCGCCGACATGTCGTCGCGACTGTCCCAGTCGAACTTCTCCAATCCCTTCGCCTCTGACCAGACCGGTTCGGTACAGCAGGCACCGCCGCAGCAGCCGCGTGAGCTGCCGCAATATGCGCGGCCGCAGACGCAGCCCGGTTATTATCAGTCGCAGCCCTTGCCGCCGCCGGCGGTGTCCGCTCCGCAATCCTATCCCGTCGCGGGTGGTGGCGGCGTGTCCGGAGGCGGGCGCGGCGTCAGCTCCTACGCGCCCCCGGCGCAGCCGCATCTGGAGACCACGGCCACCGTGCCGCCGCGCTCCGTTGCCGCCGCCCAGCCGGCTGGCGGGACCAAGATCATCGTCGGCACCAGCGACACGCTCGACGTGCTCGCCAAGCGCTATCACGTCACGCCGCAGGCGATCCTCGCCGCCAACGGCTACAAGGGCCCGCGCGCGCTCTCGCCCGGCCAGCAGCTGATCATTCCGCATCCGGCCACAGCCGCTGCGCCCGCAGCAGCGCCGGCGCTGGCGCCGGTCGCGGCAGCTCCGGTTGCGAAGCCGGTTGCGGCCATGGCTGCTCCGTCGAGCACGCACTTCGTCAATCACGGCGACACGCTCGCCAGCATCGCGCGCAAGAATCATATCTCGTCGGCCGAGCTCGCCCGCGCCAACGGCCTTGATCCCTCGGCCAAGCTCAAGCTCGGTACCAAGCTGACCGTGCCCGGCGCCAAGACCGCCGCCGTCGCGGCGCCGGTTGCTGCGGCCCCCGTCGGGGCTGCTCCGGTTGCGGGGACGCTGCAGCCCGTTGCGGCTGCGCCCGCGCCAGCCACGAGGATGGCCGCCGCCGCGCCCGTGCAGAGCGCGCGCCTCGCTCAGGCCACCGCCAATGTCGAAGAGAAACCCACTGAGGCTCCCGCGAAAGCCGCGGAGACCACCAGCGCGCTTCCGACCTTCCGCTGGCCAGTCCGCGGCAAGGTGGTCACCAGCTACGGCGCCAAGACCAACGGCAAGTCCAATGACGGCATCAATCTCGCGGTGCCCGAGGGAACGCCGGTCAAGGCGGCCGAAGACGGCGTCGTCGCCTATTCCGGCAACGAGCTGAAGGGTTACGGCAATCTGGTCCTGGTTCGGCACTCCAACGGCTACGTCACCGCATATGCCCATGCGAGTGAGCTGTTGGTGAAGCGCGGCGATACCATCAAGCGCGGTCAGGTCATTGCCAAGTCGGGTCAATCCGGGGAGGTGGCGTCGCCGCAGCTCCACTTCGAGATCCGCAAGGGATCGAGCCCGGTTGACCCGCTTCAATTCCTGAACGGGGCGTGAGGGGCAGGCGCAGAGTAGCGCTCGCAATCACCACAGGCACACTGTCGTCGCCCGGCTCGATCGGGCGACCCAGTACGCCGCGGCCTCTCGATCGATAACAATCATCTCTGGAATACTGGATCGCACGCTTTCTCGGGCGATGACAGTTTGGGTGCGGAGACAGCTCCCGTTACTTCGCCGTCAGCTTCACGCCCAGTCGTCCCGCCAGCTCCTGCACGAACTGCCAGGCGACGCGGCCCGAGCGTGAGCCGCGGGTGGTCGACCATTCCAGCGCCTCGCGCTCCAGCGCCTCGTCGTCGATCTCAACGCCGAAATGGCTGCAATAGCCGCGCACCATGGCGAGATATTCGTCCTGGCTGCAGCGGTGGAAGCCCAGCCACAGGCCGAAGCGATCCGACAGCGAGACCTTTTCCTCGACGGCTTCGCCGGGGTTGATCGCGGTCGAGCGCTCGTTCTCGATCATGTCGCGCGCCAGCAGATGGCGACGGTTCGACGTGGCGTAGAGGACGACGTTCTCGGGCCGGCCCTCGATGCCGCCTTCGAGCACGGCCTTGAGCGACTTGTAGGACGCGTCGTTGCCATCGAAGGAGAGGTCGTCGATGAACACGATGAAGTGGAAGCTGGAGTCGCGCAGCTTCTCCATCAGCAACGGCAGCGTTTCGATGTCCTCGCGGTGGATCTCGATCAGCTTCAGCCTGTCGGCGGCCTTGCGGTCGGCATTGATGCGGGCATGCGCGGCCTTCACGAGCGACGACTTGCCCATGCCGCGCGCGCCCCAGAGCAGGGCGTTGTTGGCCGGCAGGCCATTGGCGAAGCGCTCGGTGTTCTCCATCAGGATGTCGCGCATGCGGTCGACGCCCTTGAGCAGGAACAGCTCGACGCGGCTGACCCGCGGCACCGCCGAGAGGCGGCCGTCCGGGTGCCAGACATAGGCATCGGCCCGTTCGAACGACTCGCGTTCAACCGCTGGCTTGCCCTGGGCGGCGAGGTGCGCCGCGATGGTCTCCAGCGCGCGGACGAGGCGCTCCTGCGAGAGGTCCGGGGCGGTCTTGAGGGCTGCCGTGACGGCCCCCTTGGGGCGTTTTGCCGCGACGCGAGCGGGCTTTCTGGCAGGGGTGCGGGGGCCTTTGCCGGCCGGGCTTTTGCTAAGGTTTTTGGGCATGTCCGAAGTTCCTGAGAATGCAGCCTTATCGGGCCTGACGGTGCGCCGCAAGGTGGCCAAATCGCCGGTCTGGCAGCGTTGCAATTGGGGCAATGGCCGCTATAGTCCGCGCGAATTTGACCGAGCCGGTCGCCTTTGAGGGCCTGACCGGCTTTCCCCCCGTTCTCTCGAGGATCGTCCGAATGTTCATTACCCCTGCGTATGCCCAGGCTGCGGGCGCCGGTGACACCAACAGCATGTTGATGTCGCTGCTGCCGTTCGCCCTGATCTTCGTGATCATGTACTTCCTGATTCTGCGTCCGCAGCAGAAGAAGGTGAAGGATCACGCCGACCTCGTGAAGAACATCCGTCGCGGCGACACCGTCGTGACCTCCGGCGGCCTCGTCGGCAAGGTCACCAAGGTCGTCGACGACGACCAGATCGAGTTCGAGATTTCCGACGGTGTGCGGGTGCGGCAGATGCGCCAGATGATCTCGGGCGTGCGCGCCAAGGGCGAGCCGGCGAAGGAATCCAAGGATAGCAAGGAAGCCGCCAAGGAAAGTGCCAAGGACGACGCCGCCTCGAAGTGAGCGCGTCCGCGAGCATCTCAAGTCTCCCCATCTGACAGGTCCAGTCGATGTTGTATTTCACGCGGTGGAAGGCGCTCGGGATCATCCTGACGGCGCTGATCGTGTGCCTCTGCGCGGTCCCGAACTTCTTCCCCGAGGCGCAGGTCAAGACCTGGCCGGCCTGGGCGCAGCGGCGGCTCGTGCTCGGCCTCGACCTCCAGGGCGGCTCCTATCTGCTGCTCGAGGTCGATTCCAACTACGTGAAGAAGGAGCGGCTCGACCAGGTCCGCGACGACGTGCGCCGCGCCCTGCGCGATGCCAAGATCGGCTTCACCGGCGGCGTGGTCGTCCGAAATGACGCGGCCGAAGTTCGCATCACCAAGGAGACCGACGTTCAGGCTGCGCTCGCCAAGCTGCGCGAACTGTCCCAGCCGCTGGGCGGCCTGATGGGATCCAGCGGTCAGCGCGATCTCGAGGTGAGCGAGGCCGGCGGCGTGATCCGCCTGACCGTTCCGCAGGCCGCGATGCTCGACCGCATGCGCAAGACCATCGAGCAGTCGATCCAGATCGTCGAGCGCCGTGTCAACGAGCTCGGCACCGTCGAGCCCGTGATCCAGCGCCAGGGCAACGATCGCATCCTGGTGCAGGTCCCGGGTCTTCAGGATCCGACCCGCCTGAAGAAGCTGCTCGGCGAGACCGCGAAGATGGAATTCCGCATGGTCGACACGACCGTGTCGCCGGACCAGGCGCAAGCGGGCAGGTTGCCGCCGGACTCCGAATTGCTGATGAGCGCGTCGCCGCCGCCGACGCCTTATGTGGTCAAGAAGCAGGTGCTGGTTGCCGGCGGCGATCTGATCGACGCCCAGGCGACCTTCGACCAGCGTACGAGTGAGCCGGTCGTCAGCTTCAAGTTCAATACGTCGGGCGCGCGCAAGTTCGCGCAGGCCACGCAAGAGAATGTCGGGCTGCCCTTCGCGATCGTGCTCGACAACAAGGTGATCTCCGCGCCCAGGATCAACGAGCCCATCACGGGCGGGCAGGGACAGATTTCCGGCAGCTTCACGGTCCAGTCCGCCAACGATCTCGCAATCCTGATGCGCGCCGGCGCACTGCCGGCGCCGCTGACCGTGGTCGAGGAGCGCACCGTCGGTCCGGGCCTCGGCCAGGACTCGATCGAGAAGGGCGAACTGGCGGCCTATGTCGGCTCGATCCTCGTCATCGTCTTCATGCTGCTGACCTACCGGCTGTTCGGGGTGTTCGCCAATATCGCTGTGGCCATCAACGTCGCCATGATCTTCGGCCTGTTGTCGCTGCTCAACGCCACGCTGACGCTGCCCGGCATCGCCGGCATCGTGCTCACCGTCGGCATCGCGGTGGACTCCAACGTGCTGATCTACGAGCGCATCCGCGAGGAGCTGCGCGGCGGCCGCAACGCGATCTCCGCGATCGACGCCGGATTCAAGCGGGCGCTGGCGACCATCCTCGATTCCAACATTACGACCTTCATTGCCGCCGCGGTGCTGTTCTACATCGGCACCGGCCCGGTGCGCGGCTTTGCCGTGACGCTCGGCATCGGCATCATCACCACGGTGTTCACCGCCTTCACCATGACCCGGCTGATCGTGGCCTGGTGGGTACGGTGGAAGCGGCCGCAGAGCGTGCCGATCTAGGAGCCTGATCGTGACTCACACCGTTCTCATCGGGCTCGGCGTCCTCATCGCCATTCTCACCGTGGTCGCGGCCCTTGGCCTGTTGCCGTCGTTGCGCATCGTTCCTGACGATACGCATTTCGACTTCACGCGCTTCCGCCGCATCAGCTTCCCGATCTCGGCAGCGCTGTCGATCGTCGCGATCACGCTGTTCTTCACCCACGGCCTGAACCTCGGTATCGACTTCAAGGGCGGCACGCTGCTGGAGGTGCGGGCCAAGTCCGGCGCCGCCGACATCGCGGCGATGCGCACGACGCTGGAGGGCTTGCGGCTCGGCGAAATCCAGCTACAGCAGTTCGGCGGCCCCGAGAACGTCCTGATCCGGGTTGCCGAGCAGCCCGGCGGCGACAAGGCGCAGCAGGACGCCGTACAGAAGGTCCGCACCGCGCTCGGTGATTCCATTGAGTACCGCCGCGTCGAGGTGCTCGGTCCGCGCGTCGCCGGCGAGCTCTTGGCCTACGGCATGCTCGGCCTGATGCTCGCGATCGTCTCGATCCTGATCTATCTCTGGTTCCGATTCGAATGGCAGTTCGCGCTGGGCGCCATGATCGCCAACGTGCACGACATCGTGCTGACGATCGGCTTCATGTCGATTAGCCAGGTCGATTTCGACCTGACCAGTATCGCGGCGCTTTTGACCATTCTGGGCTATTCGCTCAACGACACCGTCGTCATCTACGACCGTATCCGCGAAATGCTGCGTCGCTACAAGAAGATGCCGATGCCGCAGCTGCTCAACGAGTCCATCAATTCGACGCTGTCGCGCTCGATCATCACCCATTTCACGGTGACGCTGGCTCTGCTGGCGCTGCTCCTGTTCGGTGGTCACGCCATCCACAGCTTCACCGCGGTGATGATGTTCGGCGTGGTGCTGGTCGGTACCTATACCTCGATCTTCATCGCGGCGCCGATCCTGATCTATCTCGGCGTCGGCGAGCACCGCGAGGATGCGAAGGACGAGGCTGCGCCGGCGAAGAAAAGCAAGGCATGATCCGAACCGGATGCCCTCGCAGGCGTTTGCGAGGGCGGTAGGCTCATTCGGGCGAGGCATATGGCCGGCGATCCCAACGCACCGCATTTCCCGCGCTCGGCGCCGATCGAGGCCTATGGCAAGGGCGGCTTTGCCTTCGCCGGCATGTCGCACCGGGGCTCGCTGCTGTGCCTGCCCGAGGCGATCTGGGCCTGGGACGTGACGGATCCCGCGAAGATCGACCGCTATTCGCTGGACCGGGTGTTCGCAGCCGCGGGCGGCATCGACACGCTCCTGATCGGCACCGGGACCGGGCTCTGGCTGCCGCCGCCGGAGCTGCGCCAGGCGCTCAAAGCGGTGAGGGTGGTGCTGGACACGATGCAGACCGGCCCCGCGGTGCGCACCTACAACATCATGATCGGTGAACGGCGGCGGGTCGCGGCTGCACTGATCGCGGTGCCCTGAACAGCACATGAGCAGTGCCGCGCCGCCGCCGGACAACGTTTCCTTCTGCGCCGATCTCGTGCGCAGCCACGACTTCCCGCGCTATGCCGCGACCCTGTTCGCGCCCGCCGCCGAGCGCCGAGCGCTGCTGGCGCTCTACGCCTTCAATGTCGAGATCGTCCGCGTCCGCGACCAGGTGAGCCAGCCCTTGCCCGGCGAGATCCGCTTTCAATGGTGGACCGATCTGTTCTCGGGCCTCGTCCACGGCAGTGCCGAGGGCAATCCGGTCGCGGCCGAGCTCTTGCGCGCGATCCGCGATTTCGACCTGCCGGTCGAGCCGCTGGCGCTGCTCGTCGACGAGCACCAGTTCGATCTCTACAACGACCCGATGCCGACGACGGCGGCGCTGGAAGGCTATCTGGCCGCGACCTCATCGGCGCTGTTCGGTCTTGCCGCGCAGGTTTTGGCGCCGTCATCGGAAGCGGTCGAGCATCTCGCCCGCCATGCCGGGCTGGCGCAGGGCATCGTGCAGATCATCACGAACCTGCCGCGCGATGCATCGCACCGGCAGCTCTTCCTGCCGCAGCAGGTCCTGGCGAGCCATGGCTGCGAAATGGAGGATGTGTTTGCCGGCAGGGACACGGCAAACCTGCGTGCCGTGCTGGAGCAGCTCACGGGGGAGGCGCAGCAGCATTTGACCGCGGCCTTGTCGCTGCTGGCGGAGGTGCCGGCAGCGGTGCATCCGGCGTTCCTGCCGCTGAGCCAGGTCAGGGCCGATCTGAAGCGCCTGTCGCAGCCCGGCCGCAATCCGTTCGCGCCGCAGCCGACGTCGCGGCTGCGCACGCTCTGGACGCTGTGGCGGGCTTCACGTTCCCGGGAATTTACCAAATAGCGGCTGGCTTATCGCCTCGAACCGCCGGATGCTCTATGCTGTCCTATGACTGAGTTGTCCCAAACCACATCGCCGGACCTGAGCGGCTTTCCGGTCGCGCCAAGCGACATTCAGGCCGCGGCCGACACCATCCGCGGGGCCGTCGTCGAGACGCCCTGCAGCTACAGTCGCACGCTGAGCGGCATCTGCGGCTGCGAGATCTGGCTGAAATTCGAGAACCTCCAGTTCACCTCGTCCTTCAAGGAGCGCGGCGCACTCAACCGCCTGACCGCGCTGACGGCCGAGGAGCGTGCGCGCGGCGTCATCGCCATGTCCGCCGGCAACCACGCGCAGGGCGTTGCCTATCACGCCAAGCGGCTCGGTATTCCCGCCACCATCGTGATGCCGGTCGGCACGCCGATGGTGAAGGTCGAGAACACCAGGCATCACGGCGCGGAAGTGGTCGTCACCGGCGCGACGCTGGAGGAGGCGGCCGCGTTCGCGCGCAGCCACGGCGAAGCGAGGGGCATGATCTTCGTCCACCCCTACGACGATCCGCTCGTGATCGCAGGGCAGGGCACCGTCGGGCTGGAGATGATGAGAGCGGTGCCGGAACTCGATACGCTGGTCGTCCCGATCGGAGGCGGCGGCCTGATCAGCGGCATCGCCATCGCGGCGAAAGCGATCAAGCCGTCGCTGCGGATTTTGGGCGTCGAGGCCTGGCTCTATCCCTCGATGTACAACGCCATCCATGACGGCAATCTGCCGGCGCGCGGCGATACGCTCGCGGAAGGCATCGCGGTCAAATCGCCCGGCAAGATCACCACGGAGATCGTCCGCCGCCTCGTCGACGACATTGCGCTCGTCAACGAAGCCGAGCTCGAGCGCGCCGTCGCGACCCTGATCTCGATCGAGAAGACGGTGGTGGAGGGCGCCGGCGCCGCCGGCCTCGCCGCGCTGATGTCCGATCCGACCCGCTTCGCCGGGCATAAGGTCGGTCTCGTCCTGAGCGGCGGCAATATCGATACGCGGCTGATCGCATCCGTCCTCACGCGCGAGCTCGCGCGCGAAGGGCGCTTGACCCAGCTATCGCTCGATATCCCCGACAGGCCCGGACAACTGGCCGCGGTGGCCGCGCTGCTCGCCGAGGCCGGTGCCAACATCATCGAGGTCTCGCACCAGCGGACCTTTTCCGAGCTGCCGGCCAAGGCGACGCTGCTGCAGCTCGTCATCGAGACCCGCGATGCCGCTCATCTCGACGAGGTGATGGCCAGGCTCAGCGCATCCGGATTGAGCGCCCGCTGCACCTGAGCGGCGCGCAGTCTACCGCCGCGCCAAACCCGCCAGATGCGCGATCAGCCGGTCGATCTCGGCTTCCGTGTTGTAATAATGCGGTGATGCCCGCACGACATGCGGCAACGCGCGAAGCTCGGCATCGATGCGCGTGCTCGACGGATCGGATGCGCCGATCGTGATGCCGGCTGCAGCGGCGCTGGCGACAATGGTGTCCGCCTCGTGCCCGTACATCGTGAAGCTGACGATGGCTCCGGGGGCGCGTCCGAGATCGCGAATGGTGACGCCGGAAAGGGTCGCAAGGCCATTGCGAAGCCGGCCGGCAAGCATACGGCAGCGCTGTTCGATCGGAGCGATGCCGATATCGAGCGCGTAGTCGACAGCCGCGCCCAACCCGAGCCGGGCCGCGTAATTGTTCTCCCAGGTCTCGAAGCGGCGGGCATCGTCGCGTAGCCGATATTCATCGCGTGAGACCCATGGCGCGGCGAAGTGATCGATCATCGGCGGTTCGAGCCGTTGCAGCAGCGCCCGGCGGACGTAGAGAAAGCCCGTGCCGCGCGGGCCGCGCAGGAATTTGCGTCCCGTGGCCGACAGCATGTCGCAGCCGATGGCCTCGACGTCGACCGCCATCTGGCCGACCGCCTGGCAGGCGTCGAGCAGATAGGGAATACCGTGCGCCCGCGCGATCTTGCCGATCGCCGCGGCCGGATTGACCAGCCCGCCATTGGTCGGAACCCAGGTGATCGCGATCAGTTTCACCCGTTCGTCGATCATCCGCTCGAGCGCGTCGACGTCGAGCTCGCCGCTGGCATCGCTCCGCACCACGTCGATGACGGCGCCCGTGCGCTTGGCGACCTGAAGAAAGGCGACATAGTTGGCGGCGTATTCGGCCTCGGCGGTCAGGATCCGGTCGCCCTTGCGAAACTGAAGCGAATAGAACGCCATCTGCCAGGCGACCGTCGCGTTCTCCACCAGCGCGATCTCGTCGGGTGCTGCATTGAGCAGGCGTGCCACCGAACCGTAGACCGCGTCGAGCCGATCGGACTCGCGGTCGGCGGCGGCATAGCCGCCGATTTCTGTCTCGAGGTCGATGTGTCCCTTCATCGCCGTGACGACAGGCGCAGGCATCAGGGCCGCGCCCGCGTTGTGGAGGTATACAAGCCGGGAGGCGGCTGGCGTGTCGGCGCGCACTCGGTCGAGGTCGATCACTCACGCCTCCGCTTGTTGCGATCTCGTGCATGGATTAGGCGCGTTGCCAAGCGCAAGCAAGATGGGCTCGCGCGCTTCAGATGCAGAGGCCGAGCAGCCTGACGTGACAATTGCTGGGCTTCGGCTTGCTCGCGGGCGTCGCCTCGCGTTTCACGGCAACGAGGGGCTCCTTGTCCTTTTTCTTGCCCTTGCCCTTCGGCTCGTAATCGCCCGCGATCACCATGGCCCAATAGGTGCGCTTGCCGCTGGCGTTCTTGGCGCTGGCGATGCCGACGCGGGAGGCGTTGTGCAGCAACAGGTTCTTGCGGTGCCCGGACGAGTCGATCCACTGTCCCAGCGTCTTCTCGAAATTGTCGTAACCGTAGGCGATGTTCTCGGCGGCGCGGCCGGCGCCGGCCGGCGCGACGCGGCGGTTGAAGGGGCCGAGCGCATCGTGACTGAGGTCGTCCTTCGCCGCCATCGCGCGGGCCTGGTCCATGGCGATGCGGTCGAGGGTTGAATCGCGGACGACGCGGACTTCGCCGTGCTTGAGGCGGAAGCTCGAGATCAGCTCGGCCGGTGAGTCCGCCATCGCGGCTGTGGCGTTCAGCAGCAGAAGGCCGGCGATCATTGCGCCAATCCCACCACGCGTCATTATCCACTGCCTGCGCATGACTCCACCGCCCCCAATTCTCCGACCGCTTCTCTATCGCCAATGTGGACGCTTCAAGGCGCGGCGGCCCGTCAGCTCGTCGGCAGGTCCGCCTCGAAATTGAAGCGGTCGCGCAGGTTCTTGCGCTGTTCCAGAATGTCCTTGAGGAACGCGCGGTCCTGGTCGTTCTTCATCATCGGCTCGATCAGGTCGAGCTGGTTCATGGCAACCAGCTGCAGGATCTCGGTGCGCGGCTTGCCGCTGGCGTCGCGTGGCAGCGCGTGCACCACCTGGATGTGTTCCGGCGGTTTCGGCCCCTTGGCGGCAGAAAGGTCGTTCCGCAACTGGCCTTCGAGCGTGGCCTGATCGGCTTCGACGAAGGCGTAGAGCCCGACGCCGGAGCGACGGTCGGCAAAAGCGACGATGGCGGTATCGCGTACGGCGGGATTCTTACGGATCAACTCGGTCAGCACCGGCGCATCGTTGACCAGCCTGCGGCCGCCGCCCTCGCGGTCGGTGAAGTTGAACAGCCCGCGGGTGATGGCGCGGTAGACCTTCTTGCCAGTGGCGAGCCACAGGCTCGCGGCGAACGACTTCTTGGCGAGGATTTTTCGCTCGCGCGGGGTCAGTGCATCGGGCGCATAGGAGCGCTTGTGCTTGAGCAGATGCCGGAGGTCTTCGTAAGCGAGGATGCGATAAAGCCGGCCGCGTCTGTTGAAGCACGCGGCGAGCTGGAAGTCGGTGACATAGGCGCGGCCGTCGCGGCCGACCAGCCAGTTCTGTTCCTTGGCAAGATCGTTGTGGCAGATGCCGGCGCGGCGCAGCCGGCGCAAAGCCGCCTTGGCCGAGCGGAAATAGGCGAGGTCGCCGTGCGGCTTTGCCAGATGCAGCGCGACACCGTCGACGAAGCCGCGTACCAGCGCACGGCGTCCGGCCCATAGCAACTCGGGGCCGACGTTCAGGCCCTTGGCGAGCCGCAGTGCATGCTTCTCGCGGGCGAACAGATGGCGCGCCAGCAGGAATGACCACCACGGCACCTCGTCGAGCCGGCGCAGCACCGCATCGACCTCGCCGGTCTCGCCGCGGAAGCGGCCGCGCTCGACGGTCGAGAACACGTCGCGCTTGAGCAGCACGCCCTCGGTCCAGCGCGCCGACAGCGTCGCGGCGTCGTCTTTGGGGAGGCTCATCTTGAACTCACGCAGCGGCGGCGATGCGCAGGTGATCGGCGATCCAGCGATCGAGATCGGCGAGCGCCCGCGCACTCATCGCCTGCTTCTTGGCCACCGTCTTTTCGTTGCCGCGCAGCCGCGTGCCGTCGGGCTTCTTGGTCGGCACGCTCGCGAGCGGCGGGAACAGGCCGAAATTGATGTTCATCGGCTGGAACGAGCGGGTGCCCGGCTCGATGGTCTCGATATGGCCGCCGGTGATGTGGCCAAGCAGAGATCCCAGCGCGGTCGTCGCCGGCGGGCTGACGAGCGTCTCGCCGCGCGCATCCGCTGCCGCATAGAGGCCGGTGATCAGCCCGACGCTGGCGGACTCGACATAGCCCTCGCAGCCCGTCATCTGGCCGGCAAAGCGCAGCCGCGGCTGCGCGCGCAGGCGCAACTGACTGTCGAGCAGCTTCGGCGAGTTGAGGAAGGTGTTGCGATGCAGGCCGCCGAGACGGGCGAACTCCGCTTTCTCCAGCCCGGGGATGGTGCGGAAGATGCGCTGCTGCTCGCCGTATTTCAATTTCGTCTGGAAGCCGACGATGTTGTAAAGCGTGCCAAGCTTGTTGTCCTGGCGCAGCTGCACGATCGCGTAGGCCTTGGTGGTGGGATCGTGCGGATTGGTGAGGCCGACCGGCTTCATCGGGCCGTGGCGCAGCGTCTCGGGGCCGCGCTCCGCCATCACCTCGATCGGCAGGCAGCCGTCGAAATAGGGCGTGTTGGTTTCCCACTCCTTGAATTCGGTCTTTTCTCCCGCGATCAGCGCGGCGACGAACCCGTCATACTGCTCCTTGGTCATCGGGCAGTTGATGTAGTCGGCGCCGTTGCCGCCGGGGCCGACCTTGTCGTAGCGCGACTGGAACCAGGCCACCGACATGTCGATGGATTCGCGATGAACGATCGGCGCGATCGCGTCGAAGAAGGCGAGCGCATTCTCGTCCGTGAGCTCGCGAATGGCATCGGCCAGTGGGGCGGAGGTGAGGGGGCCGGTGGCAACGATGACGTTGCTCCACTCGGCCGGCGGCAGGCCTGAAACCTCGCCGCGGGCGATCTCGATCAGGGGATGATCGTTGAGGGCCTTGGTCACCGCCGCCGAGAATCCGTCGCGGTCCACCGCCAGCGCGCCGCCGGCGGGCACCTGGTTGGCGTCGGCCGCGCGCATGATCAGCGAATCGAGCCGGCGCATCTCCGCATGCAAGAGGCCGACGGCGTTGTTGGCGGCGTCGTCCGAGCGGAACGAATTGGAACAGACGAGCTCGGCGAGCCCATCGGTGCGGTGCGCCTCGGTCATGCGGGTCGGCCGCATCTCGTGCAGCACCACGGGCACGCCGGCCTTCGCGACCTGCCAGGCAGCTTCCGAGCCGGCAAGGCCGGCGCCGATCACGTGCACACTATTGGAATGGGGTCCTGTCATGGGGCGGACAGGTAGCGCTTTTCGGCGGGGAGTGGAATCGCCGAGATCGAGTTTTCTGCCACCAGAAACGACAACGCCCGCACGAGGCGGGCGCTATCGGTCCGTTCCGGTGGAGGGCTGAACGATATCAGCCCTGGTACTGACCGGCGGCAACGCGCGGGATGTCCGAGCGATCGAGGCCGATATCGGCCAATTCGCGATCGCTGAGCTGGGACAGCTCAGCAACATTGCGCTGATAGTCCCGGAAGGCCTGGATCATGCGGATGAGCGAGAGCAGCATTGGTAGTCTCCTGTAGTTCGATTCAGCCCTTGCCGGGGCCTCATCGTTGAAATGAATATAGGGGAGAGTGGTGCAGTGCGAAAGTTCCGATGTTGCGATGCAGCTAAGCGAATGGCGCATAGCGGTGGTAACGAACGATTAACGCAAAGGCGCTCCTGCCCAAAGCTTGCCCAAGATCGCCGGAGAATTACGGTAAGTGTCCGTTAGTTCACGGGTTTATCGGGAGGCCTTTGATCTCGATCATCGCGGAAATAAGTTGCGGGCCGGTCGCCGGCAAGTCGCTCTTCCAGCTTCTAGACCCAAGTCCGACATGCGCGAATCGCATGCGCAGGGGGTCCTCAATATGAATCAATATTCAATATTTGGCCTGTAGTGTGAAGCCGAGAAGGGCCTCTCAAGGCGGGAGCAGATTTCGCAGCAAATGTGGGGGTGAGGTCCATTCCAGGCCCTGCCCCGGCCGCTTCCGCACCTCGGGACGGCGCAGCGCCCACACGCTGGGCGTGTGGCTTGATGACAAGGATGTAATGAAAAACGGAATTTCCGCATGACGCTCTGCGCGGCGCGCAACATCACGCAATTCTCGCGAGGAATTTATTGCGGCAAGTTGCCGCGCCCGGAGGAAAGTCGTCTCGCAGAATCCGGCAATGTCGCTGGGGTCTGTCTCAAGAACAAGAGAAGGAAAGTAACGTCATGACGAAGTTACTCGGGGTTATCGCCATTGCCGCCGTCGCGTTCGCCGTTGCGCCGGCCCAGGCCGCCAAGCACGCCATGGGCGGCTGCAGCTCGGCCAATCTGGAGAAGACGGAAACTGCGATCGAGGCCATGCCCGACGGCGACGGCAAGACGGTCGCCCAGAAGGAGATCGCCTCCGCGCAGGATTCGCTGCTCAACGGCAAGATGGGCGCCTGCGGCATGCACCTGAACAAGGCGATGCACGCCACCATGGGCAAATAGAACGTCGGGAAGCAAACGCGCACAAGAGAGGGCCGGTCGCGCTGCGATCGGCCCTACGCGTCTTGTCGGGGGCAGTTACGGCGCGCGTGCCAGCTGGGTGGCGAAATAGGCGACGGTCTTGGAATAGACCTCGCTCTTGTTCCACTGCTGCAGCACCGCAAAATTGGGACTGCCCGGCTGCCAGTCCTTGCCCTTCTGCCAGCCGTAGCCGGCGAGGTAATTGGCGGTGGAGGCCAGCACGTCCGGCGCGTTGTGCAGGAGATCGCGCTTGCCGTTGCCGTCGAAATCGACGGCGTATTTCATCCAGGACGACGGCATGAACTGGGTCTGGCCGAGTTCGCCGGCCCAGGCGCCCTTCATCTCGGCGGGCGCGAGATCGCCGCGCTGGACGATACGCAGCGCGTCCATCAGCTCGGCCCGGAACTGCTCGGCGCGCCGGCAGTCATAGGCCAGCGTTGCGAGTGAGCGGATCGTGGCGAACTTGCCGGTGTTGACGCCGAAATCGGTCTCCAGGCCCCAGATCGCGACCAGGACCTCACCGGGAACGCCATAGGCCTGCTCGATGCGCGATAGCACCGAGCCGTATTGCTTCATCATGTTGGAGCCACGCTGCATGCGCGGCGGCACCATGCGGCCGGAAAACTCCTCGAAGGTCTGGGTGAAGACCTTTTGCGACTTGTCACGGTTCAGCACGCTCTGATCGAGCGTCACGCCGGCCAACCCGGCGGTGATGGCCTGCTGCGAGATTCCCTTCGCCGCGGCGTCGGTTTTGAAATCCGCAAGCCAGGCGTCGAAACTGCCCGAACCGCAGGCAACCGCGGCAAACGCTGGCTGGGCGGACAGGATTGAGGCGGAGAGGGCGAAGGCTGCGAGAGCGAGACGAGAAATCGTCGAGGTCATTCGAGGTAATGAATTCCGTGAGCGATCTGGCCGGCGCACGCAATCTCGGTCGGAACCGCGGCCAAAGCAAGGCGTGCGCGAGGGCGCGATCCTGCCCGAGCCGGGGCAGGATCGCATGTCACGATATCGTCAGGCGTCCGTCTTGTTACGCCAGGGGAAGAGGTTGGCCGGGAAGTCTGCTGCGGGCTTGCGCGGACGCTGCGGCGGGGGCGGCACCGGACGTGCACCGGGCTCCGAGACGATCACCTTGCGGTAGAGATGCCAGGTGGCATGGCCGAGCAGGGGGATCACCACGGCAAGGCCGAGGAAGGCCGGAATCGTGCCGAGCGCGAGCAGCACCGCCACGATCAGGCCCCAGGCCGCCATCGGCACCGGGTTTCTGGCGACGACGCGCAGCGAGGTGCTCATGGCCTCGAACGCGCCGGCATGGCGGTCCAGCATCAGCGGGAACGACACGGCGCTGATACAGAGCGCGGCGAGCGCGAACAGGAAGCCCGTACCGCAGCCGACCACGATCAGCCACCAGCCTTGCTGCGTCGTCAGCACGCGCGTCATGAAGTCCGACATGCCGGTCACGCCCTCATACCCGAACGCCGCGACATAGATCGCCTGCGCGGTCGCAACCCAGGTCACGAACAGAGCGAGCAGCAATGTCCCGAGGCCGAGCATTGCCCCGAAGGAGGGCGAGCGCAGCACTTCCATGGCGTCCCAGGCGCTGGCTTCTTCATAGCGTTCGCGCCGGCTGGAGAGTTCATAGAGACCGAGTGCCGCGAAGGGACCGATCAGGGCGAAGCCTGCAGCGAGCGGAAACAGCAGCGGCAGGACCGAATAGCCCATCACCACGCGGGCCAGCACGAGGCCGAGCACCGGGTAGATCACGCAGAGGATGATGGCGTGGCTCGGAACGGCCTTGAAGTCTTCCCAACCGCGCCTCAGCGCATCGTGCAGATCGGAGAGCTGGATGGTTCGGATCACCGGTCCAGCCGCGCCCGCGGGCTGGGCCATCGTTGGGACATTGCCCTGGTAGAGTGTGGCCATGGTCGCTAGCTCCCTTGCCGAGCGGCCGAATCCGGCGCCGGCAAACGGCGCGAGCGGCCGCCATTCTTGAGTTTTGCGAGTCCGACCAGACGCGAATTCCGGAAGGCATCGCGAGCTGAACGCAAAGCGTACGCCTATTTCCGAGTCCTGTCCCTCACGCTTGGGTGAGATTCGATGCCGCAGCGCAACCTCGACGACGTCATTCGGTCGTCATTTCGCCGCAGATAAGCTGATGCTGCGCAGTGGTTCGCGGAACTTCGCGGGCGCAACGCAGTAACTTGGTCTATAAGTGCCACTCAAGGCCCTTCCAACGGATCCTTTTCGGGGAGCAGACATGAGCATTTTCGGGAAAATCATGAGCGCGATCTTTGGCAGCCAGCCGGCTTCCGCCGCGCCCGCCGGTGGCGCAGCGCCGGGTAGTGCGCCCGCAGGAGGGGCCGCGCCGGGAGCGCCGGCGTCCGCGCCGATGGCCGCCGTCGATGTGGCGGCGATCGTCGACAAGGCGGTGGCCGCGCACAAGGGCGAGAAGCTCGAATGGCGCACCTCGATCGTCGACCTGATGAAGGCGCTCGACATCGATTCCAGCCTCGCTGCGCGCAAGGATCTCGCCAAGGAGCTCGGCTACACCGGCGACATGAACGACTCCGCCAGCATGAACGTCTGGCTGCACAAGCAGGTGATGTCCAAGCTCGCCGCCAATGGCGGCAAGCTGCCGCCGGAGATCAAGCACTGAACGCAAGCACGGACCGAACGCCGGTCGTGCCGGAAGGGCCCGCGATTCTCGCGGGCCCTTTTGCCTTCAGGCGACCAGATCCGCATCCTCCGGATGCCTGTCGAGATAATCGACGACGAAGCCGCAGCCGGCGATCACCTTCCTGCCGTCGCGGCGGATCAGATCCAGCGCGCCCTTGACCAGCTCGGAGCCGATGCCGCGGCCGCGCAGCGCGCGCGGCGTCTCGGTGTGGGTGATGATGACCGCCGTCGGGCTCAGCCGGTAATTGGCGAAGGCGACCTCGCTGCCGACATCGAGCTCGAAGCGGCTCCTGTCCTTGTTGTCGCGTACCGCCATGCCGGGTCCCCTCGAAGCGCTGTGTCTTGAGTGATCTAGGCGCCTGAACCGGCCCTTGCCAAGGTGCGACCAAGGGAGGTTGCCGCAGAGGAGATATCTCGAAAATGCGTGTCCGGCTCAGCCTCGTCGCGCTGCTCGCGGTACTCGCTTCGAGCGCGCCGGTCCCTGCTGCGGCCGAAGGCGGTCCAGCCTGGGAGGCGTGCTTTGCGCTGGCCAGCACACCGGACGCGCGGGTCAAGGCCTGCTCCGCCGTGATCGACACCAAAAGCGAGACCGGCAAGCGGCTCGCCGGCGCCTATTGCAGCCGCGGCCACGGCCTCACCGAGAAGCGCGAGCTCGAGGCTGCGCTGTCCGATCTCGACGAGGCGGTCAGGCTCGATCCGGACTATGCCTGTGCCTACAACAATCGCGGCCGCGTCTACAGCTTCAAGCGCGACTATGATCGTGCCATTGCCGAGTACGACCAGGCCATCAAGCTCGATCCGTCGCTGGCGATGGCCTACAACAATCGCGGCGAGTCCCGCTTCAACAAGGGCGACCTCGACGGCGCCTTGGCCGATTTCGATACGGCGATCAAGCGCAACCCGAATTACGCCATGGCCCATAGCAACCGCGGTCTCGTCTATTACCGCAAGCGCGACATGGCCCGCGCGCTCGCCGATTATACGATGCGGATCAAGCTTGCGCCCGATCTGCTCGCTTATATCGATCGCGGCAACGTCTATCGTGACAGCGAACAGCTCGGTCGCGCTGCTGCAGACTATGGCGAGGCCATTCGCCTCGCGCCGACCGACGCGCGCGGCTGGCGCAATCGCGGGATGATCCGTCTCTTCCAGGGTGACTTCAAGGGTGGTCTGTCCGACTACGACAAGGCGCTGCAATACGATCCTTCCGACGTCTATTCCTGGAATAATCGAGGGCAGGCCCGCCTGCGGCTCGGTGACAAGCAGGGCGCGATCGCCGACCTCCGGAAGGCGCTGGAGCTGGAGCCCGGCCTGGCGTCCGCGCAGGACTCGTTGCGGAAGCTCGGCGCGCTGTAGCCGTGATGCGGTAGCTCATGACCGCCGAATACCGCTGGTCGTCGAAATAATCCTCAAGTCCGGTCTTGCGCCGCCGCCGGCGGTTCCCACGTCCTTTCCAGGACATACGTCCGAATGCGGCCGGCAGGGTCGCTGAGACATTCGGAGTGTCGTGATCGCCAGCCGCCGACGTGTGCCTCTGTCATAGGAGGGTACGATGTCGGACTTTGGTTTCTTGAATACTCATCGGACATGGGAAGACTGGTGCGGGATGCTGCTCGGCGCGATGATCGTGGCTTCGCCATGGTTTCCCGTCCAGGATGCGGCGATCACCGGCGACCAGACGGTGATCCTGAATGCGGTCGCAATCGGCCTGGTCGTCTTTGGCATCAGCCAGCTCGAATATGTCGCCTTGCAGCGCTGGCAGGAGGTGACGACGATCCTCGTCGGGCTGTGGCTGATCGGCTCGCCCTACGTGCTCGGCTATTCCGGTGAGGGCTTTCTGCGCATCTATCACACCGGCCTTGGCGCCGTGCTCGTGCTGCTCGGCATGCTGCAGCTGTGGCAGGACTGGGACATGACCGACCAGGACATGCTCAGGCATGGACAATAGGCCGTAGATATCGGCAGGCCCGTCGGCAGCAGGCGGCGGGCCTGTACGCTCAGCTCGTCACGAGATCCGCATAGTCCGGATGCTTCTCGATCCACGCCTTCACGAACGGGCATTGCGGGATCAGCTTCAATCCGGCGGCGCGGACCTGGTCGAGCGCGCCCTGCACCAGCTTCGAGCCGACGCCCTTGCCGCCGAGCTCCTTCGGCACGTCGGTGTGCTCGAACGTGATGATGTTGCCGTCGCGCTTGTAATGCTCGGTCGCGAGGTGACCGTCGACCTCGAGCTCGAAGCGGTGATGCTCCCGGTTGTCGATGATTTCGCTCATGTCGTCTCCGCTCAGCTCTTCAGCGAGTCCGTCAGCATCTTGCGGATCGACCAGGCCTCGCCGCCGGAGGAGCCCTTGATGTCGTCGATCTTCCAGCTGCTGGCCTCACGCACGACGTCGTAACGCACGATCTGGTCGGCGGGTTTCCGGTCGCTGCGATGGCCGGTGATGGTGACCGCGATCGTTGCCTTGTCGGCTTCCATCCTCGCCGCGTCAATCTTGAAGGATTTCACGTCCGGTTCCTGCGAATTGGTGACCGGATCGAAATCGACCGGCCCGACATCGCCCTTCGGCGTATGGGCATCCGCCTTGGCCCACAGCGCGACCAGTCCCTTGGAGAGGTACTTGGCTTTCGCGGCCCTGTTCTCGATGACGAAGCCGCCATCGCCCTTGCCCTTGGCCGCACGGGTGTAGATCGCGGTCAGGACCGCGACGGGATCGCTCGCGGCCGGAGTCTCGGCGAAGGCGGGCGCGATGCCGGCGAACAGAGCGGCTGCGACAAGGGTGCGGCGGGTGAGCATGGGATGTCCTGGAAATGATGTCCTGGGAAGGTGCCGAGCACGACCGCCCGGAGCGGCCGGCGTCTATCCCTATGGACTGATGTGAACGCGGTTCGGTTCAATCGGCGGCTTTGGCGAGCCTGGAGTCTTCGGGCGGCCGTTGCGGACGCAGGCATCCCTGGCAGATGACGAGGGAGCGGTTGAGCCGGGCATCCTGCTCGGCCTCGCTGGCGTCCTGCGCTTGCCACCATTCCTTCGATTGGGGCTGAAGACCGGCCTGCGATCGGGTGCCTTCGGATCGGGCCAGATTGCGCGTCGGCTGCGAGGCGGCACGCGGCCGATTGGGATCCTCACCGGCGCCGTCCCAAGCCAAGCGGCCGGGCTTGAAGGCGGAATCGGACGCCAGATGCGCCTGAGGGCCAACGGCACATCCAGCGAGCGCCAGCGACAACAGGAGGAGGGCGGGCGCTTTGACCATGATGCGGGACTCTGTCGGCGAGAACTGAGCGAGGTTGCGCTGATCATGTTTAAAATTCCCTGAACGGTTGCAGCGGCAGCGGCGACCAACGCCCATGCGCCATCTCTTGCTTCTGCTCGCCCTGATCGCCTCCGCCGCGCGTGCCGAGGATGCAAAGCCCTTCAATCCGTCCGATTATCCGCCCGGCGTGCAGCAGGCGCTGCGCTACGCCAATGAGGAATGCGCCAGCCAGGACGGCGGCGAGGTGACCTTCGCGCCTGGTACGGTGCGCAGGATCGACCTCACCGGTGACGGACGCGACGACTACATCGTCGATTTCAGCGAGACCAAATGCGGAGATCGCGAGACCACCTATTGCGGAACCGGCGGCTGCGTCATGAACATCTTGGTCACGCTGCCCGACGGCAGCGTGCGCAAGGTGTTCGATGGCTATGTCCGCAGCTACACGATCGTGGCCCCGCCGGTGAAGCGCGGAGCTGCGCGAACCGTTCGCTTTGATCTGCATGGCAGCTATTGCGGCGGCTTTGGTGCGCAGGCCTGCGTCAAGCAGAAGGCGATCTCGGCGACGCCGTTCGCGTTCAAGCAGCCGTAGAGCAGGTGTGCGACCGGCGGCCTTGCAGGGGCGCGGGCGATGGCGATAAATGGGCAGCAATGAGTGGATGGTCGCGCCGTCCGCCCTTGAAGAGGAATCCCCATGCAGCCCCTGCGCATGTCCCGCCGCGTCATGAATCTCGCTTACATGCTGACCCAGAATGCGCGGCGGCATGGTGCGCGTCCCGGTTTGGTCTGGGGTGACAGATCCTGGAACTGGCGGCAGATCGATGCGCAGGTCTCGGCGCTGGCGGCTGCGCTTGCCGCACGCGGCATCGTCAAGGGCGATCGCATCCTGGTCCATTCCAAGAATGGCGACGAGATGTTCTTCTCGATGTTCGCCGCGTTCCGGCTCGGCGCGGTCTGGGTGCCCACCAATTTCCGCCTGATGCCGGATGAGGTGACCTATCTCGCACAGGCCTCGGGGGCGAAGGCGTTCCTGTGCCATGTCGATTTTCCCGAGCATGCCGCGGCCGTGAAGGGCGGGGCGCTGGAGTTCACCTGGAGCATCGACGGCAAAGGTGCGTTCGGCGAGACGTCGGTTGCTGAGGCCATCGCCTCGCGAGCCGGAGAGGTGGTCGAGAACGTCGCCGTCGAGCACGACGATCCCTGCTGGTTCTTCTTCACCTCGGGCACGACAGGCCGTTCCAAGGCCGCGGTGCTGACGCATGGCCAGATGGGCTTTGTCGTCACCAACCATCTCGCCGATCTCACGCCCGGCGTCACCGAGAACGACGCCTCGCTGGTGGTGGCGCCGCTGTCGCACGGCGCCGGCGTACATCAGCTGGTGCAGACCGCGCGCGGCGTCTGCACCGTTCTCTTGCCGACCGAGAAGTTCGACATCAACGAGGCGTTCCGCCTGATCGAGGCGCATCGGGTCGCCAATCTCTTCACCGTGCCGACCATCCTGAAGATGATGGTCGAGCACCCCGCCGTCGACAAATACGATCATTCCTCGCTGCGTCACGTCATCTATGCGGGCGCGCCGATGTACCGCGAGGATCAGAAGACCGCGTTGAGGAAGCTCGGCAAGGTCATCGTGCAGTATTTCGGCCTCGGCGAGGTCACGGGCAACATCACCGTGCTGCCGGCCGCGCTGCACGATCCCGAGGACGGCCCGCATGCGAAGATCGGCACCTGCGGCTTCGAGCGCACCGGCATGCAGGTCTCGATCCAGGACGACGAGGGGCGCGAGCTCGCGGCCAACCAGAGCGGCGAGATCTGCGTGATCGGGCCTGCGGTGCTCGCCGGTTACTACGACAATCCCGAAGCCAATGCGAAGGCGTTCCGCAACGGCTGGTTCCGCACCGGCGACCTCGGCCACATGGACGAGGAGGGCTTCGTCTACATCACGGGACGCGCCTCCGACATGTACATCTCCGGCGGCTCCAACATCTATCCGCGCGAGATCGAGGAGAAGATTCTGACGCATCCCGCGGTCGGCGAGGTCGCGGTGCTCGGCGTGCCCGATGCGACCTGGGGCGAGGTTGGCGTTGCCGTCTGCGTTGCGCGCGAGGGCGAGAAGGCGGTGAGCGAGGCCGAGATGGCGGCGTTCCTCTCGCCCAAAGTGCCGCGCTACAAGATGCCGAAGCGCTTCTTCTTCTGGGAGGCCTTGCCGAAATCCGGCTATGGCAAGGTACCGAAGCGCATGGTGCGCGACGAGCTCGAGGCGCGCGGCCTGCTCGATCTCGACAAGACCAAGGCAGGCTGAGCGCAGGTGATGCGGAGTATCAAGCAGCCGGGCACACCGCTCGCAGAACGCATCCAATGGGTGGAGGCGAGGGGGCGCGCCTTTTCCTTCACGCTTCAGCCGGGCCTGTCGTTGCTGGAGGCCGTGCGGCGCGGCTTTGCGGCCGAAGGATTTGCCGGCGGCGTGCTGAGCTTCGCCCGCGGCGCGCTCGGGCCGTTCGCCTATGTTATGCCGGCGCTGTCGAAGACGGGCGAGAACGCCGCGTTCTACAGCGACACCTATCGGCCGGCTGGCACGACGCGCACGAAGCTCGGCAGCATGACGCTCGGCATGCGTGACGGCGCGCCGTTCTTTCACTGTCACGGGCTGTGGACGGAGGCGGACGGCAAGGCCGGCGGCGGCCACATGATGCCGGATGAAACCATCGTCGCCGAGCCGTTCGAGGTCGAGGCCTTCGGCCTTGATGGCGCGATGTTCACCGCCGAGCCGGATCCCGAGACCAATTTCAAGCTGTTCGGGCCGGTGGCCGCCGCGCGCACCGGCGCGCGCACGACGAGCCGTGCTTTCGCGCTGCGGCTGCGTCCCAACCAGGATTTTGCCGGCTCGCTCGAAGAGTTCTGCCACGCGCACGGCATTGCGCGCGCGAGGGTGCGCGGCGGCGTCGGCTCGACCATCGGTGCCCGCTTCGCCCATGGCGGCGTGACCGAACCGTTTGCCACCGAGCTCGCGATCACGGCCGGGGCGATCGCGCCCGGTGCTGCCGGCGCGCTGGAAGCAGCGCTCGACGTCGCGCTCATCGACTATACCGGCGGCATCGCGGAGGGCCGTCTGATCCGTGGCGACAATCCCGTGTTGATGACCATGGAGCTGGTGCTCGAGGTGCTGGACTAAAGCGCTGCGCACCTTTCGGATCATGCTTTGGTAACGGCGAGTGATCGTCAGTGAGCGCGCAGTTTGGCGATCGCCAGGTACGTGGACTCACTCATGCTCGATAGGCCCGAGCCCGATCCTTGAAACAGGTTGAGCAAGGGAGATTGAGCCTGGCCGGTGCTCTGGTTGTTCTTGACGTCGTACATGGCCGAGAAGCGGCTCAGCAGCTTCGCGACTTTCGCGGGGTCGGACAGATCCTTGACCTTCATGAACTTGTCCACGTACTTGGCCTGCTGGTCGATCGGCATCGCCGCCATCTGATCAGGTAAGTTGAACGTGGTCCTGAACACCTCCGAAAGAGCCTTGTCGGCGAGGATGTCGTATGCCGACGTGATGTCGCCCGCCTTGCGCTGGAAATAGAGCGCCAGGCGTACGCCGGGATTGGTTTCGCCTTGCTGCTGCTCGAGGCTTTGCTGGACATAATTTGCCTGTGTGTCCCGCAATTGATCCCGCTTCTGGGGACCCATCATCGGCAGGCGCACGACGTTGCCCTTGCTGTCGAAATTGAACGACGCCACGATGTCGGCAAAGCGAGGATCGCTCTGCGTGTTGGCGAAGCTCTTGGGATCGTTCAGATCGGAGGCAAAGATCTTCTCGAGGAAATCGGTGCTGACCTTGCTGGGGTTCAAGCCCTTGGCCAGGAGAACCAGATCGACCATCGGCCTATTTGCCAGAAGATCGGAAACGCTGTCGATGCCGGCGATCGCCTCCTGATAGGCCGTCGCGTCCTTGGCCGCTTGCGCCCGAACCGCCGCCTGCTGCTTGGTGCTCAACGTGCTTGCGCTCTTCACCGCTTGAATGACGTAGTCCCTCGAGATCTGGAGGACCTCCGCCGCGTCCTGCGCCAACAGGGGGGTCGTCAGATTGCCTTTTGCATCGAAGTTGAACGCGCGTGCGAGCTGAACGTATCGATTGTCCTTGAGAGTATATACGTAGCTCTTGGGATCGCCGACGTCGCTTTCGAGGACGGCCTTGATGGTCGCCTGCGAGACCTTCTTCGGGTCGAGGCCGACGGCGCCGAGCGCAAAATCATACACGCTCGGCGTCGATACGAACGCGTCGACCGAATTCAGTTTGAGGATGGCCGTTCTGAATTGATTGATTGCAAAGGCCTCGCTCAGCGGGCTTGCCGCCGAATAGACCGCAGCCTTGCTGTCGTCGAACCGCTTTTTCGTGAGCGTGATATTCGCAGCTGTCTGCGCGGGCGTACCTGCCGGGAGCGACCCGTCGGGCGAGAACTCGAACGCGCCGGCCATATCCACAAATCCGCCGATCGTTGCGATCTGGTCGTTGAGACTGGAGATGCTGCTCTTATACGTCTCCAGGTGATGCTTCTCGACCAGGATCTGGACTTGCAATTGGGGCACGTTTGCGCCCGGTTGCGAGAGCTGGGCCGTGTAGTTGGCGATGTTCGAGCTGGCCGTGCTGGCATCTGATTGCGCCTGGGCGCGCGCCGCGTTGAGGCCGCTCAGCTGGGACGCGAAGGTGGTGTTGACGTAGCTGCTTGGATCGGACGGGTCGCTGCGCAGGACCTGGCTGATCGTGGCCGGCGGCCACTTGCTTTCGTCGATCCCGAATGCCGAATAGACATAGTTGCGCAGGCGATCGTTGTTCAGGATGTCGTCTGCGCTGCTGACGTTGCCGATCTGGGCGCTGTAGTAATTCGAGTCGCTGGCCAGTGCATCGACCTGGCTCTTCTTGGTCGCCGTGTACAGACCGATCATCTCGTCGATCTGGTTGTCCGACTGGGCAACCGGCTTTGCAGCGTCGTTGAAGGAGAACGCCGCGGCAAACTCCCGGTAGCGTTTGTCGACCAGCTTGTTGACGAAGCTCTTGGAGTCGTTGAGGTCGCTCTCCAGCACCTTCTTCATGAAGGCGTTGGCGTATGCCATGTCTTCCAGCCCGTATGCCTTCAACGCATAATGATACAGGCGGTAGTCCTTCATCAAGTCGTCGACGGTCTTCACATTGCCGATGTGGGCTTTGTAATAGGCGGCCTCGCGCGCGACATCGGGTTGCTGTTCGACCCGGGTCAGGGACTGCTTGAGATTGCGCGTGATGTAGTTGTAACCGAAATACGTTGATACCATCGCGCATCCTCGCGGCTTCTTGGCGTCCCGGACGTCCGTCAATCATTGCGGGGTCGCGAGCAGGGGAGCCGGCCTCATGCCGGCAGGCAGTCTCTCAGTTGCGTTTCCTTCGGGCCATCCCGGCCTGCAATCTGAAGTTTTAATTTATCTGCCGGTAACGTCAGACGAGTTTGTTTCGAGTTGTTTCCATATGTTTCCAAGATGCAGCTTACGCGGGAGTTGTGTTCCCTGTATGTTCTGATCGAGAGTTCGGTCAGAATGAACTGGAGGCAGCGTATGAGCCGAAGAAGCGGTCGGACGATCAATTTGCCGGCGCCTTACCTGAAACGGGTCTGGCTCGACCCGTCGCGCGTCCACGATCGCGAGGTCTATCCGTTCTGCCTGCCCATCTTCCCGGATGAATTCGAGCTCAAATTCGACGCCGCCATCACCATCATCGTCGGTGAGAACGGCACCGGGAAGTCGACGATCCTGGAGGGGATCGCAGCGCTTGCCGGCTACGACGATGCCGGCGGCGGCAAGGGTTACATGGCGGTCGATCATTCCGAGGCGCGCGAGAAGATGGGCGGCCAGCTCGGCAAGGCCCTGCGCGCGAGCTGGCTGCCGAAGATCACCAATGGCTGGTTCTTTCGTGCCGAGAGCTTTTTCTCGGTCGCGCGGTATCTGGACAAGGCCGCGCGTGATGCCGGCCAGGTCGGTCCCGATTTCCTGTCGCATTCCCACGGCGAAGGCTTCCTGCGCTTCTTCGAGGAGCGCTGCCAACGCCAGGGCATCTTCATCTTCGACGAGCCGGAATCGGCGCTGTCGCCGGCACGCCAGATCGAATTTCTCAAGCTGCTGCGTCGCATGGAAGAATCCCGGATCTGTCAGGTCATCATGGCGACGCACGCGCCGATGTTGATGGCTTATCCGAATGCGCGGCTGCTGCGGCTGGCGAAATATGGGCTGGAGCCTGTGACGGTCGAGGAGACCGATCATTTTCGGCTGATGCGGGAGTTTTGTGCCGATCCGCGCAGGTTCGTCGAGGCGACGCTGGAGGAATAGGTGGGGGCGTAATCGACACGCGCTCTCTCCCCGTCATCGCGAGCGCAGCGAAGCATCCATCTCGCCTTCCGATCCGGATCGCACGCGCGGTTTCCCGTTCTCGCGGCACGTCGTGCCCGAGCTTTGCCTCAGTCACCACCCTCGGAAGTGCCGAGGGCGCAGGGAAGGCCGGGTGCCGGCTGGCACCCGCGGTGCACTGTGCGAATCCTGCGTGACAAGAAGCTGCACAGCGGCATACAGGTGAAGCCGAACATCCGGCCTTCCCTGCGCAGTGGGTTGACGGCTTATGTCGTGCTCTCCCCGGGGAGCGTTGCGCTATTGCCCCCGTCGCCTTGCGGATGACTGATGCACGTGCCCGGTTGGGCTGCCTGCATCACCGCAAGACTTGGCGCACAGACCCCGGGCGCCAGGACCACACGATTTTGCCGTACGGAGGCTGCGCCGGTCGTGTGCGCGACACCCTCGCTCACGGTTGCCCGCCCTGCGAAGCCCTTCGCGCCGACGCCGCCTCACGTCCACCACGTCCCATCCCGCGTTCGTGACGATCGCGATGCGCCCCTCGGCCCGGGACGGGATGGGTCTCGTATACGATAATCCGAAGTTCTGATAAAGAGAAATCTTTTCGGGCGGCGGCGTTGACCCTCCCATGGGTGTTTTGCCCGCCGGGCCGCGCAATGGGTTGTGGGTGGGCGGACATCGTCGCCGCAACCACGCCACGAACCGGTCTCCCCTCGGCCCCAAAATACGCTAGGATGACCGCAGCGCGCTCCAAGTCGCGCACGATCAACGGGACGTATGAGGAAACGAGATGAGGGTGACGATTGGACGACGCACGGCCGTGGCTGCGGTGCTGACGACCGCGGGAGCGGCGGCTTTGACGCTGGCGTTTGCGCCGGTGTTTTCACCGGCCGCCTGGGCGCATGGGCCGACCCGGCAGAAGGTGCGTGAATCCATCGAGATCAACGCGCCGCAGGACAAGGTCTGGGCCGCGATCCGCAACTTCCAGGACATGAGCTGGCTTCCGCCCGTCACCAAGACCACGGGCGAGAAGGGCAACGAGGTCGGCGCGACGCGGACGCTGACCCTGCAGGGCGGCGCGACGGTCGAGGAGGAGCTCTACAAATACGAGCCCGACATGATGAGCTATTCGTACCGGATCACCAAGGTCGACGTGAAGGTGCTGCCGGTCACCAATTATTCCTCGACGCTGACGGTGTCGCCGGCGCCGGACGGCAAGGCCAAGCTGGAATGGGCCGGGGCGTTCTATCGCGGCTTTCCCAACAACGATCCGCCGCCGGAGCTGAACGACGAGGCCGCCAAGACCGCGGTGAGCGGGCTCTACAAGACCGGGCTCGAAGCGCTGAAGAAGAAGATCGAGAGCGGCAGCTGACCTTGCGCGCACTGGACTTGCGGGTGCTGGCTCTGGCGGCGCTCGCCGCCAGCCTTTGCCATGCCGGCCTCGGCAGCGCGGCTGCCGAGGAGGCGTTCGTCACCAACCAGCTCAGTGACGATCTGATGGTGGTGGACCTCGCAACCTCGCGCAGCGTCGCGACCATTCCCATCGGCGGCAAGCCGGCGGGGGTGGCCGTCAGCGCGGACGGGCGCTTTGCCTATGTCACGAGCCCCGACGCCAAGGCGGTGACGGTGGTGGATGCCGCGAGCCGCCAGGTCGCTGGCCGCATCGAGGTCGGCGGCGGGCCGCTCGGCATCGCCGTCGCGCCGGATGGCAAGACGGTCTACGTCGCCGACTGGTACGCCGCCGCGGTGCGGGTGATCGATACGGCCTCGCGCGGCGTCACCGCCAGCATCGCGGTCGGCGCCTCGCCGTCGGGCCTTGCGGTGACGCCCGACGGCAAGCTGCTGCTCTCGGCGGATCGCGACGACGACAGCGTCTCGGTCGTGGACACGACGACGCGTCAGCGCAAGGCGACCATCAAGGTCGGCACCCGTCCGTTCGGCGTCACCATCGATGCCGAGGGCAGGCGCGCCTACACCGCCAATGTCGGCTCCGACGACGTCTCCGTGATCGACATTGCAGAAGAGCGGGAGATCGGCCGCGTGCCGGTCGGCATGCGGCCCTATGCGGTGGCGCTGACTTTGGGGCGCGGCTTCGTCACCGACCAATATGGCGGCACCGTCAGCGTGTTCGATGTTGCGAGCCTGAAGCCGGTGAAGCGGATCAATGTCGGCGACTATCCCGAGGGCATCGCCGCGACAGCGGACGGCAAGCGTATCATCGTGGCGTGCTGGGAGAGCAACACGCTCAACATCATCGACGCGGCCGAGTTGAAGGTGATCGGCGAGATCAAAACCGGCGACGGCCCGAGGGCGTTCGGGGCGTTCTTGCGCAGGACGAAGTAGGGGCGCGGGAACGCCCCCGGATTTCGCTCACTTATCCGAGCTATGGCGCTAGGCCGGTGTGGTGTTCAGAACCTCCCACAGGGCCATCGGCGCGCCAGCCCAATGCCAGAACGAATAGCTCTGATAATCCCGGTCCTTGCAGAGCTGAATGAAGATGGTCGCGCGTTCCGCGCAGGCCTGGGCCGACGCGCAGCCGCCGCCATCCCCGACATAGCCCGCGCCAACGGGGGCGAAAGGAATTGTCAGATGCGCATTGCCGTTGACCGCACGATCGATGCGCGATGCGACGCTGGGACTGGAGCCGTAGTAGGTTTGGGGAAAGTTGAAATCGGCGTGCTGGGCGATTTCGGTGAATCTCGGAAGCCAGCCAGTGATGTTCTGCGGGATGTCGTTGCTCGACATTCCCAGGGGTTTGCTCAGCGCGTTCGCCGCCTGCCGCATCGCAGTGCCATAGGCTCTCGCCTCATTGATGCCGCCGTGAAAGAATTCCGCGCCGCCTTCGGCATCCATGATCATGCCGTCCAGATCGAATTGCTGCGCCAGATTCCTGAACGCCGTCGCTTCGGCCTGAGCGGCCTGCGTCGTCGGGCAATGCGGGACCTGCCAACCCCAGACCTGCAAATTGCTGTCATGGGCCTTGTTGACGAGATTGGTCATCGTGGCGGCCATCGCCCCGGTCACGTTGCGATACGGCGAAACGCCATCGGCGACCTTGACCCAGATCGCCGAGAGCTTGGCACGGCGCGCTTTCTCGACGAGCTTGTTGACGCCACCTTCGGCTGCGAGAACCGGTTCGAGCTTCCAAATATACATGCTTCGGCTTCGGGACATGCCAAGGCTCCATGAATGACTGCGAGACAATGATTGCGAGGTGTAAAGCTTCAATCTGAGCATGTGTCAGACGAAAATCAATCTGTAATTTTTGTCGTCGATCGGCGTCCGCACAGATTGTGCATCGTGTTTGCTCAAACGGCTCGAACCGAAACTGGCGGCCTATCGACTAATACTGTCCGCAATTTCATCCATCCGCTCGAACACGTGATCCGGCGCGTGCGCCCGCAACGCTGCCGGCGCCGCGTAACCCCAGCACACCGCGCCGCAGGCGATGCCGACGGCGCGGGCCGCCTCGATGTCGCGCACCTCGTCGCCGATCGCGATGACCTGGCCCGGCGCGACACCGGCGCGGCGGATGACGCGGCGGAATTTCGCGGGCTTGCCGAACAGCGAAGCCGCGCAGTCGAAATGCGCAAACAGCGCGGCGGCATCCCCGAGTTTTTCGCGCGCATTGGCCTCGCTGTCGGACGTCACCAGCGCGAGCTGCACGCCGTTGTCGGTCAGCGCCTGCAGCATGGTCTCGACGCCCGCGAACAGCGCAATCTCGGAAGCCGCCTCCGCCTTCAACCGCCGCGCATGCCGCGCGATCGCCGGCAGCTTCCACAAGGGCACTTCGAGCCGGGAGAGGATCTCGCGCGTCGATGCATGCCGCAGGCTCTCGACATCCTCATCGGCGACGCGGCGAAAGCCGAAGCGGTCGGCGATGTCGTTGATGGTGCGCAGGAACCACGGGAAGCTGTCGGCGAGCGTGCCGTCGAGATCGAAGATGGCGAGGGCGTAGGGCATGAGGGCGGGTGCGTGCGGGCGGGCCGTGCATCGGGCTGGGAGCGCTGCGCTGACAGATGCCGTCGGAGATGCTATATTCACCGGCAGAGGTGACAGATGTCGGAGCTACTGGCAAGGATTACGGTCGATCCGCAGCGCATGCATGGACGTCCCTGCATTCGCGATCTTCGCATCACGGTTGCCGACGTCCTGGGACTGCTGTCCGCCGGACAGTCGCGTGAGAGCATCCTCGAAGATTATCCGTATCTGGAGGACGCTGACATCGACGCGGTGCTGGCTTATGCCGCCCGCCAGCTCGATCACCCGATCATAGCGGCCAAATAACCTTGCCATACTTGATCGATGCGCAGCTTCCTCCGGCGCTCGCGGAAGCCATGCGTCGCGCTGGATACGATGCGGCTCATGTGGCCGAGTTCGGGATGGCAAACGCGCTCGACCGAGTGATCTGGAACGAAGCCATTTCTCGATCGGCGGTCCTCGTGACCAAGGATCGCGATTTCTCACTTCTGCGCACTGCAAAGAGGCAGGGGCCGATCGTCCTGTGGATGCGCGTGGGCAATATCGATAATCGCGTGCTGATCCGCCAGTTTCTGGCCGCCACGCCGCAGATTGTCGAAGCCGTCGCACGGGGGGAGGCGGTTATTGAATTCGTGGGTCGTTAGCGGGACGACAGTCTGCGAACGTCGACGTTGACGTCGAGATCAATGTTGCTGACGCAGGTCTGAGTGGCTCGGTGCGAGCCGCCTTCATGCCAGCGGCCATTCCGCGCCCGGGCGCCGCTGACATTTGCCAGCTTCAGGCAGCGCCACTGCGGCAGCGGTCTACTGCTCTCGCCTGCAAACTGCCAGGCCAGCACCGCCTCTTCGCCGGATTTGTTGATGCCGATGATATGCGGGCAGAGTTCGCGGTGGCGACCCTCGTAGACGCAGGTCACCTGTTGCTCGGCAAGGATGGCGTTCCGAAATAATCTATAGGTTCGGCTCGACATCGAGATTACCCCACCGCGGCTCGATTCCTGCTGCCCGGGCGACAGCTGCTACTCCGCCGCCTCGCTCGTGCTCCGCCGCTTCGGCTTCCCCGCCTTCTTCAGCACCGGCGCCAGGAACTTGCCCGTATAGCTCCGCGGCGCTTTCGCGATGTCTTCCGGCGGGCCCCAGGCCACGATCTCGCCGCCGCCGTCGCCGCCTTCGGGGCCGAGGTCGATGACCCAGTCGGCGGTCTTGATGACTTCGAGATTGTGCTCGATGACGACCACCGTGTTGCCCTGCGCGACCAGCTCGTGCAGCACTTCCAGCAGCTTCTTGACGTCGTGGAAATGAAGACCGGTGGTCGGCTCGTCCAGGATGTAGAGCGTGCGGCCGGTGGCGCGCTTGGACAATTCCTTGGCGAGCTTGACGCGCTGGGCTTCGCCGCCTGAGAGGGTCGTCGCCTGCTGGCCGACATGGATGTAGTCGAGGCCGACGCGGTGCAGGGTCTGGAAGGTTTCGCGCACGCGCGGCACCGCCTTGAAGAACTCGGCGGCTTCCTCGACGGTCATGTCGAGCACGTCGGCGATGCTCTTGCCCTTGAACAGGACTTCGAGCGTCTCGCGGTTGTAGCGCTTGCCCTTGCAGACGTCGCAGGTGACGTAGACGTCGGGCAAAAAGTGCATCTCGATCTTGATGACGCCGTCGCCCTGGCACGCCTCGCAGCGGCCGCCCTTGACGTTGAAGGAGAAGCGGCCGGGCTCGTAGCCGCGCGCCTTGGACTCGGGGAGGCCGGCGAACCATTCGCGGATCGGTGTGAAGGCGCCGGTGTAGGTCGCAGGGTTGGAGCGCGGGGTACGGCCGATCGGCGACTGGTCGATGTCGATGATCTTGTCGATATGCTCGAGGCCCTCGATGCGGTCGTGCGGGGCGGCGCCTTCGCTCGCGTTGTTCAGCTTGCGGGCGATGGCCTTGTAGAGCGTGTCGATCAACAGCGTCGACTTGCCGCCGCCGGAGACGCCGGTGACGGCCGTGAACAGGCCGAGCGGAATTTCCGCCGTGACGTTCTTGAGGTTATTGCCGCGCGCGTTCACCACCTTGATGGTGCGGCGATGGTTCGGCGGCCGCCGCTCCGGCACCTCGACCTCGAGCTCGCCGGTCAGGTACTTGCCGGTCAGCGATTTCGGGTTGCGCATGATCTCGGCGGGCGTGCCTTCGGCGATGATGTTGCCGCCATGCATGCCGGCGCCGGGGCCGATGTCGAGCACGTGGTCGGCGAGCAGGATGGCATCCTCGTCATGCTCGACCACGATCACGGTGTTGCCGAGGTCGCGAAGGCGCTTGAGGGTGTCGAGCAGGCGGGCGTTGTCGCGCTGGTGCAGGCCGATCGAGGGCTCGTCCAGCACGTAGAGCACGCCCGTCAGCCCCGAGCCGATCTGCGAGGCGAGGCGGATGCGCTGGCTCTCGCCGCCCGACAGCGTGCCGGAGGAGCGCGACAGCGTGAGATAGTTGAGGCCGACGTCGAGCAGGAAGGTGAGGCGCTCGCGGATCTCTTTCAGGATGCGGCCGGCGATCTCGTTCTGCTGCGTGTTCAGCGCCGCCGGCACGGTCTCGAACCACTCGCCGGCCTTCCTGACCGACAGCTCCGAGATCTCGCCGATGTGCTTGCCGCCGATCTTGACGCAGAGCGCCTCGGGCTTGAGCCGGAAACCATGGCACGCCTCGCAGGGCACGTCGTGGAAATACTTCGCCAGCTCCTCGCGAGCCCACTCGCTCTCGGTCTCGCGATAGCGGCGGTTGATGTTGGTGATGACGCCCTCGAACGGCTTCTTGGTGTCGTAGGAGCGCACGCCGTCCTCGTAGGAGAACTTGATCTCGTCCTCGCCGGAGCCGTGAAGAATCGCGTTCTGCGTCTTCTTCGGCAGGTCCTTCCACTTGGTGGTCAGGGTGAACTTGTAGTGCTTGCCGAGCGCGGTCAGCGTCTGCACGTAATAGGGCGAGGACGATTTGGCCCAGGGCGCGATCGCGCCCTTGCCGATGGCGGCCTCCTTGTCGGGGATGACGAGATCCTCGTCGACATGCTGCTCGACGCCGAGGCCGCCGCAAGCGGGACAGGCGCCATAGGGATTGTTGAAGGAGAACAGGCGCGGCTCGACCTCGGGAATGGTGAAGCCGGAGACCGGGCAGGCGAACTTTTCCGAGAACAGGATGCGCTCGGGACCGCTCTTGTCATGGATCTTGGCGGTCTTCTTTTTCTCTTCGGCAGCCGCCGCAGCCGGTGCGTCGGCATACTCGATGACGGCAAGGCCCTCGGCGAGCTTCAGCGCGGTCTCAAAGCTTTCGGCGAGGCGCTGGCCGATGTCGGCGCGCACCACGATGCGGTCGACGACCACGTCGATGTCGTGCGGGAATTTCTTGTCCAGCGTCGGCGCTTCCGCGAGCTCATGGAAGGTGCCGTCGATCTTGACGCGCTGAAAGCCCTTCTTGAGCCATTCGGCGAGCTCCTTGCGGTACTCGCCCTTGCGGCCGCGCACGACCGGCGCGAGCAGGTAGAGGCGGGTGCCTTCGGGCAGCGCCAGCACGCGGTCGACCATTTGCGAGACGGTCTGGCTCTCGATCGGCAGGCCGGTGGCCGGCGAATAGGGCACGCCGACGCGCGCCCAGAGCAGGCGCATGTAGTCGTAGATCTCGGTGACGGTGCCGACGGTGGAGCGTGGGTTCTTCGACGTCGTCTTCTGCTCGATCGAGATCGCCGGCGAGAGGCCGTCGATCTGGTCGACGTCGGGCTTCTGCATCATCTCCAGGAACTGGCGCGCATAGGCCGACAGCGATTCGACGTAGCGGCGCTGGCCCTCGGCATAGATGGTGTCGAAGGCGAGCGATGACTTGCCGGAGCCGGAGAGGCCGGTGAACACCACCAGCTTGTCGCGGGGAATCTCGACGTCGATGTTCTTGAGGTTGTGCTCGCGCGCGCCACGGATCGTAATTGCGCGCAGGCTGGAGCCCGCGTTCTGCTGTTGGCGCTTCGCCTTGATCACTTCATCCATCCGAGTTGCCCTCAAGGAAGCCCAAAGGTGCGCGATCGCGCCAGCATAAAGGCGCGCTTCGCCCGGAACCGGGATCGGCGCCGATGGGTATGGTAGCGAACGTAGGAAGAACGGAGACGGATTTCCAGTGGGACTTGCGACTAGTCAACGGAATGTTGGCGCGCTGGCGGCATCTGGCAGCAGGAGGGCGTGGAACTGTGGGATCGTGTAAGGCCAGGGCCAAACAAAAAGGCCGGCGCAAGGCCGGCCTTTCGTAACGCTGAGGTGTTGAAGTCGAAGCTTAGTACTTGGCGACGACCGGGGCGCCGAAGTGATAGTTCACGCCGACCTGCACGGTGTGGAGGTTGAGCGTGCCGGTGGGAATGGCGCCCGAGAAGTAGGTCTCGCCGCCGAGGCTGCGATAGAGGTACTCGCCCTTGACCGACCACTGCGGAGCGAAGAACGCCTCGATGCCGGCACCAACGGTCCAGCCGGAGTGCCACTTGCTGTCGGAGACCGACGCGGCGCCCAGGGTGGCGGTGAGCTTGTTGTCGATCCAGGCGTAGCCGCCGGTGCCGTAGAACAGCACGTTGTTGACGGCGTAGCCGATGCGGCCGCGCACGGTGCCCATCGCGTCGGTCTTGGAGGTCAGCGAGGCGGGGATGCCACCGACGCCGGGGACGAAAACCGTGCCAGCGGCCGAAGCGCTGACGTCAGCCCAGGCGCCATCGGCCTCGAGGCCGAACACGACGTTGCCGGTCTGCCAGTTGTAGCCGGCGGTGCCGCCGACGAAGCCACCCTTCATCTTCGGATCGCCCGAAGCGTTTTCCCAGGCGCCGCCACCGACGATACCGAGATAGAAGCCGGTCCAGTTGTAGACCGAAGCCATCGGAGCCACCGGCGCCTTGGTGTAGGGGCGAGCCGCGAGATCAGCAGCCGAAGCGGGGGCAGCCAGAGCGAACAAACAGGCCGAAGCCAACAAAACCTTTTTCATTTTCAACTTAATCCCAGTCCCAGTTTCTGTTGTTGCCTTCCTTGACCGGAAGGGCAGCGGACTCGATGGCCCAACTGAGGCAGTGCTTACACTACTGAAGCCGCAAGTTGTGTCTCCTGAAAGCCACAGTGACTGAAAAGGTGATGGTTACTGACTTATTGCTTCCGAGCGTCTGACGTCGCGCCGCTCCGGGTTCCGATTTCGGAACAAGATCAGGGCGATATGTGCTGTGATCGGCGGGCCGACCGCCGCGGGATTCGCGCGATCATGACGATATCGACGTCGATGATGCGCCCGGAGCGTGTGCCGTGCGCGTCGCCAGCGGGGCTCGCTCGCCCGGTTGAAAATGAGAGGCCGGTGACGACATCATCGGTTCCGCCGCGTCACGAACGATTGCGCCGCCAGCCTTTATTCGGTGGATTCCCGAAAAGAACAAATCTGGAACATGGCGCGGGTCGATGCTATATGTGGGGATAACCCTGGGGGTGACGGGCTGAGCGGCGCCCGCAAGCGTATAGGGTCGCCTCAACAGGGCGGCAGAGGAAGGCGGGCAGCGCGCCCGGCCTTTGACATTCGGCCTTTAGAATTCAGTGGCATTCGGAGTGGAGAGCGGCGATGGCGGGAAGCGTCAACAAGGTCATTCTGGTTGGAAATCTCGGCAAGGATCCTGAAATCCGCCGCACCCAGGACGGGCGGCCGATTGCGAATTTGAGCATCGCCACCTCGGAGACCTGGCGTGACAAGAACACCGGCGAGCGCAAGGAGAAGACCGAGTGGCATCGCGTCGTGATCTTCAATGAGGGCCTGTGCAAGGTCGCCGAGCAGTACCTGAAGAAGGGCGCGAAGGTTTACATCGAGGGCGCGCTGCAGACCCGCAAATGGACCGACCAGAGCGGCGTCGAGAAGTACTCGACCGAGGTCGTGCTGCAGGGCTTCAACTCGACCCTGACCATGCTCGACGGCCGTGGCGGCGGCGGTGGAGGCGGCAGCTTCGGCGACGAGCCGGGCGGTGATTTCGGCTCCTCCGGCCCCGTCAGCAGCGCGCCGCGCCGTCCCGTTGCCGCCGGCGGCGGTGGCCGCAACAGCGACATGGACGACGATATCCCGTTCTGAGGACGGATCGGGCGATGAGGAGGGCGCGGCCGGGTTGAGCGGCCCCTTCCATGTCGTGTCAGCAAACCTTACTAATCGACGGGAAGGGCTCGGGATTCCGGGCCCTCTTCATGTTTGGGGTGAACTCGGATTGCGCCCTTCAAGGTGACCGACGGGGGCCCTTGCGCGCGATTTGACGGGGCCGCAGAGGCGGTTTCGCAGGGCCGGTTCCGGGCTCATCCAGGATGCCCGCTGCAAGGCCTTAAGTTATTGGAAAAATAGACGGAAAAAGCGCTTCCCAGCTTCCGCCAAGGGTGGTGATCAGGGGCGCGATGCGTTATATGATTCCCAGACAAAAACTCACCGGATTCCCCCTTGGCTGACGACGACAACAAGCCCGGCGATCAGCCGGCGCAACCCTCGGACATTCGCCCCGTCTCCATCTACGAGGAGATGAAGAAGTCGTATCTCGATTACGCCATGAGCGTGATCGTGGCGCGTGCGCTGCCCGATGCCCGGGACGGTCTGAAGCCGGTGCATCGGCGCATCCTGTACTCGATGAACGAGCAGGGGCACACGCCCGACAAGAAGTACGTCAAGTCCGCCCGCGTGGTCGGCGACGTCATCGGTAAGTATCATCCGCACGGCGACCAGTCGATCTACGACGCCATGGTCCGCATGGCGCAGGACTTCTCGATGCGCGTGCCGCTGATCGACGGCCAGGGCAATTTCGGCTCGGTCGACGGCGATCCCGCGGCCGCCTATCGTTACACCGAAGCGCGCCTGACCAAGGCCGCGCTGGCGCTGCTGGCCGACATCGACAAGGACACCGTCGACTTCCAGCCCAACTACGACAACAACGAGACCGAGCCGTCGGTCTTGCCGGCCAAGTTCCCGAACCTTCTCGTCAACGGCGCCGGCGGCATCGCGGTCGGCATGGCCACCAACATCCCGCCGCACAATCTCGGCGAGGTCATCGACGCCTGCGTCGCCTTGATCGACAACCCGGCGCTCACCATCGACGAGCTGATCAACATCGTGCCGGGACCGGATTTTCCGACCGGCGGCGTCATTCTCGGACGCGCGGGCATCCGCGCCGCCTATCATCTCGGCCGCGGCTCGGTCGTCATGCGCGGCAAGGTCGCGATCGAGACCATCCGCAAGGAGCGCGAGGCGATCATCATCACCGAGATTCCCTACCAGGTGAACAAGGCGACGATGGTCGAGCGCATCGCCGAGCTGGTGAAGGAAAAGAAGATCGAGGGCATCGGTGACCTCCGCGATGAATCCGACCGCGACGGCTACCGCGTCGTCATCGAGTTGAAGCGCGACGCCGTGCCGGATGTGGTGCTGAACCAGCTCTACAGGTTCACGCCGCTGCAGACCAGCTTCGGCGTCAACATGGTGGCGCTCGACAGCGGCCGTCCGCGGATCATGCATCTGAAGGACCTGCTGGCGATCTTCGTCGACTTCCGTGAACGGGTCGTCACGCGGCGCACCAAGTACCTGCTCGCCAAGGCGCGCGATCGCGCCCACATCCTGGTCGGTCTGGCGATCGCGGTCGCCAATATCGACGAGATGATCCGCGTCATCCGGACCTCGCCGGACCCGACCGCCGCCCGCGACACCCTGATGTCGCGCGACTGGCCGGCGCGGGACGTCGAGGACATGCTGACGCTGATCGACGATCCGCGTCACCGTATCAGCGCGGACGGCACGATCCGGCTGTCGATGGAGCAGGCGAGGGCCATTCTCGATCTGCGCCTGCAGCGCCTCACGGCCCTCGGCCGCGAAGAAATCCGCGACGAGCTCGACAAGCTTGCCGGCGAGATCGCCGATTATCTCGACATCCTGCGCTCGCGCGAACGCGTGCTGACCATCATCAAGACCGAGCTCGCCGAGGTGAAGGCCGAGTTCGCCACGCCGCGCCGCACCGTCATCATCGAGCAGGAAGGCGAGGTCGAGGACGAGGACCTGATCCAGCGCGAGGACATGGTCGTCACCGTCTCCCACGCCGGCTACGTCAAGCGCGTGCCGCTGTCGGCCTATCGCGCCCAGCGCCGCGGCGGCAAGGGCCGCGCCGGCATGCAGACCCGCGACGAGGATTTCGTCTCGCGTCTGTTCGTGGCGTCCACGCACACGCCGGTGCTGTTCTTCTCCTCGCGCGGCCAGGTCTACAAGGAGAAGGTCTGGCGGCTGCCGATGGCGGCTCCCAACGCGCGCGGCAAGGCGCTGATCAACATCCTGCCGCTGGAGCAGGGCGAGCGCATCACCACCATCATGCCGCTGCCCGAGGACGAATCGACCTGGGGCAATCTCGACGTGATGTTCGCCACCACGGGCGGCAATGTCCGGCGCAACAAGCTATCGGACTTCGTCGACGTCCGCCGCTCCGGCATCATCGCGATGAAGCTCGACGAGGGCGAGGCGATCGTCGACGTCCAGATCTGCACCGAACGCGACGACGTGCTGCTGACTACGGCCGCCGGCCAGTGCATTCGCTTCAGAGTCAGTGACCCTCGACCTGATAAGGATGGCGAGATCAAAGAGCACGGTGTTCGGGTCTTCGGTGGTCGAACCTCGATGGGTGTTCGAGGCATCTCGCTTGAAGATGACAAGGTCATCTCAATGTCGATTTTACGTCATGTTGAGACCACGTCGGACGAGCGCTCGGCCTATCTGAAGATGCGCCGCGCGATGGCCGGCGAGGCCGCGGCCGAGGAGCCCGCCGCGGATGACGCAGAAGAGACCTCCGGCAGCTTCCAACTCACCCAGGAGCGCTATATCGAGATGTCGGCGCAGGAGCAGATCGTGCTCACCGTCTCCGTCAACGGCTACGGCAAGCGGACCTCGTCCTACGAGTACCGCACCACCGGCCGTGGCGGCAAAGGCATCGTCGCCATGAGCGTCAACAACCGCAACGGCAACCTCGTTGCCTCGTTCCCGGTGGAGGATGCCGATCAGATCATGCTGGTCACCGACAAGGGCCAGCTGATCCGCTGCCCGGTCGAAGGCATCCGCATCGCCGGCCGCTCGACCCAAGGCGTGATCGTGTTCGACACCGCCGAGGACGAGCATGTCGTCTCGGTCGAGCACATCACGGAAGAGGCGGAGAGCGGCAACGGCGCGAATGGGGACGCGCACGGGGAGTGATCGGTCACTCCTCGCAGCCCGGATGGAGCGAAGCGAAATCCGGGGCTCTTACTTCAGGCGAGAATCCCGGATTGCGCTTCGCTCCATCCGGGCTACGAATCTCGCTAAATCTCCAGCTCCGTCCCGAACTCCACCACCTGCTTGGTCGGCACGCCGAAGAACGCCGCGGAGCGTTCGGCGTTGCGCTGGAGGAAGGCGAACACGCCTTCGCGCCAGACCCACATGCCCGGGACGTCCTCGCGCGGGATGATGGTCTCGCGTCCCACGTAATAGGTGATGTCTGAGAGGTCGATGCCGGGCAGCTTGCCTTGGCGGCAGACGAGGTTCAGTCCCTCGTAGATCGTCGGGTTCTGCATGAAGCCGTAATGCAGGATCGCGCGGGTGATGCCGGGAATGATCTCGATCACTTCGGCGCGTTCCTCGTCGGGGACGTGCGGAAGCTCCTCGATCAGCACGGTGACCAGCAGCACGCGCTCATGCAGCACGCGGTTGTGCTTGACGAACTGCGTCAGTGCGAGCGGCACGCCGCGCGGCGCGGAGGCCAGGAAGACGGCGGTCCCGGGCAACCTTGCGCTGCATTTGTTGACCGCGGTCTCGATCAGATCCTCCTCGGGCTGGCGCAGCCGGGCGCGCGCGGCCTCGACCAGCTTCACGCCGGCGCGCCAGGTCAGCATCAGGAAGGCGACGAGGCCGGCAAGCAGCAGCGGGAACCAGCCGCCCTCGAACAGCTTGACCGAGTTCGCCGAGAAGAAGATCAGATCGATCACGAAGAAGAAGCCGTTCACGGCAACGACAAGCCAGGGCGAGAAGCCCCACTGGATCGCGACCAGCGCGGCCAGCAGCGTCGTGATCGCCATCAGCAGCGAGACCGCGATGCCATAGGCGCCGGCAAGGGCGTCCGAGCTGCCGAAGCTCAGCACCGCCCCGAGCGTTGCGGCGGCGAGCAGCCAGTTCACGAGCGGCACGTAGATCTGGCCCATCGCGTCGCTCTGGGTGTGGCGGATCTGCATGCGCGGCAGGAAGCCGAGCTGGATCGATTGCTGGGTCAGCGAGAACACGCCGGAGATGATCGCTTGCGAAGCGATCACGGTCGCGACCGCAGAGAAGGCGACCAGCAGATAGTGCAGGGCGTCGGGGCAGAGCTGGAAGAACGGATTCTCGATCATCGTGGGATCGGTGATCAGGAGCGCGGCCTGGCCGAAGTAGTTCAGCACCAGCGCAGGCAGGCAGATGGCGAACCAGGCGAGGCGGATCGGCAGGCGGCCGAAATGTCCCATGTCGGCATACATGGCCTCGCCCCCGGTCACCGCGAGGAAGGCCGCGCCGAGAATTCCGAAGGAGATATGGAAATCCTGATGGATCAGGAAATTGAACGCATAGAACGGGCTGAGCGCCGCCAGCACCGCCGGCGCCTTGACGATCCCGTGGATGCCGAGCGCGGCGAGCACGACGAACCAGGCCAGCATCACCGGTCCGAAGATGCGGCCGATGAAGCCGGTGCCCTGCTTCTGCATCATGAACAGGCCGATCAGGATGGCGACGGTCAGGGGCACCACGACGGGGGCCAGTGACGGCGCATCCACCTTGAGGCCCTCGATGGCTGAGAGCACGGAGATGGCCGGCGTGATCGCGCCGTCGCCATAAAGCAGGGCGGCGCCGATGAGGCCGACCACGAGGAGATGGGCGCGCCAGGTGCCGGGCTGGGCGTGGCGGGCGTGGAGCAGGGCGAGCAGAGCCACGATGCCGCCTTCGCCGCGGTTGTCTGCCCGCAGGATCAACAGGGCATATTTCAGCGAGATGATCAGCAGCAGCGCCCAGAGGATCAGCGAGGCGACCCCGAGGACCGCGTCTTGAGTGAGCGTGCCGCCATGGGCAGCCGCCTTGGCGGCTTCCTTCAGGGCATAGAGCGGGCTGGTGCCGATATCGCCATAGACGACCCCGAGGGCGCCCATGGTCATGGTCAGCGGCAGCGGATCAGGATGGTGGCCGGAAGCGACTGCGGGCGTACTGGACAACGGCAACCCCCCGATGGGATCGCGCCCGACGGGCCATTCCGACGGGCGCGAACTTCACGCAGTCTGCGACGGGACGTCGCAAATATCCATGGGGTCTTGGCTTGGGGTCAGCTTGGGGGAGCTGACGCTAACCTGACAGGTGCGGCTACGGGGTACGGTCGGCGGTCACGAGGCGCGCCTCGCGGACGTTCGCCTTTGTGCCGGCCTTGCGCAGGCACGAGGCCTCGAAATTCGGCCAGGCCTGCTGCGAGCAGTCCTTGCCGACGGCACGGATATCGAGCCGGTCGCTCTTGGCCAGCGGCTGCGGCACGCTGGCCTCGACGCTCGGGGCAAAGCCGGGCAGGAGGGTGAGGGCGGCGGCAACACACGCAGACAGAGCGATCGCTGAAAGAGCCTTGATCATTTGACAGTCCCCTGTGATGTGGCCGCCTACGCCCAGTGTGCGGCCCGTCATTCGTTGGCTGGATTAGTAACCATGGCCAGTTTCCGGACGTCTTCGCCGGCACGGGAAATGGTTTCGTGTCCGCGCCCGTTTGTTTCGTGGCCGTCCTCAGGACGAAACAAACCGGCCATCGCCGACAGGGTCGGGGGTATTTTGCCAGAGATGGCCGGGGAACCCGCCCGGCTTGCCGGGCCGCGCCGGGCGCGGTAGGAGGGGGCCATGCCGCGTATTGCCTTTTATCCCGGTTCCTTCGACCCCATCACCAACGGCCACCTCGACGTGGTCCGGCATAGCGCTTCGCTGTGCGACAGGCTCGTGGTCGCGATCGGGGTCCACCCCGGCAAGAAGCCGCTGTTCTCGACCGAGGAGCGGCTCAAGATGCTCCACGACGTCTGCGGGCCTGTGGCGGCCAAGGCCGGCTGCGTGCTCGAGGCCGTGACCTTTGACGATCTGTCGGTGGCGGCGGCGCGCAAGCATGGTGCGACGATCATGATTCGGGGCCTGCGTGACGGCACCGACCTCGACTACGAGATGCAGCTCGCCGGTATGAACGAGGCGATGGCGCCGGAGGTCCACACGGTCTTCCTGCCGGCCTCTCCGATGGTCCGCCCGATCACCGCCACTTTGGTGCGCCAGATCGCCGGCATGGGCGGGGACGTCTCGGCCTTCGTCCCGCCGCAGGTTGCGGCACAGCTCAAGGCAAAATTCGCCGCATAGCGGCGCACTTCCTCTTCTCTCTGATCCGGAGTTGTCATGATCCGAATTTTCGCAGTCCTCGCCGCGCTTGTGTTCGCGGTGCCGGCGGTGGCGCAGCAATTGCCGGCCAATCTCGACAAGGCCAACGCCATCGTCATCGACAGCACCAAGGGCCGCATCGTCATCAAGCTGCGCACCGACATCGCGCCCCAGCATGCCGAGCGCATCAAGCAGCTCGCGCGCGAGGGCTACTACAACAACGTGCCGTTCCACCGCGTCATGGACGGCTTCATGGCCCAGACCGGCGACGGCCAGAATTTCAACGGCACCGGCGGCTCGAAATATCCGAACCTGAAGCAGGAATTCTCCAAGGTGCATTTCGCGCGCGGCATCGTCGGCATGGCCCGGCGCGGCGACAGCGTGGACAGCGCCAACTCGCAATTCTTCATCATGTTCGCCGACGGCGGCAGCCTCGATGGCCAGTACACCGTGGTCGGCGAGGTCGTGCAGGGCATGGACGTCGTCGACAAGCTGAAGAAGGCACCTCCCGGCTCGGTCGGCGGTGCCGTGACCGACCCCGACAAGATGGTGAAGGTGCAGGTCGCCTCCGACATCAAATAGGACGGGGCCATGGCGCGCTGCGGTGACAAGCTCCTGCTGGTTGCCGCACTGCTGCTGTTCGGTGCCTCCGGCGCGGCCGCCGAGGATGGGCAGGTCAACACCATCCAGGACGTGTTCCGGCACCTGCGCACCTGCTGGAGACCGCCGCCGCCTTCCAAGGCGCGCCCCCTCGACATCACCGTCGTCGTGAGCTTTAACCGCTCCGGCGACATTCTGGGCCATCCGAGGATCTCCTATGAATCCCCGGAGGCCTCCGACAATGACCGGCTGCAATACCGGATCGCGGTGATGGAGGCGTTGCAACGCTGCACGCCGATGCCATTTACCGATGCAATGGCGGGCGCTGCCGCGGGACGTCCATTCGCGATCCAGTTCCGTAACCGCAAAACGTCACCCGACAAGACTTCACCTCCAACGCAAGAGAGACGAGCATGAGCGTCACCGAAAACACCCTGATCCTCGAGACCACCCAGGGCCCCGTCACCATCGAGATGCGTCCTGATCTCGCGCCCGGCCACGTCGCGCGCATCAAGGAACTGGTTCGTGAGGGCTTCTACGACGGCATCGTGTTCCACCGCGTGATCGAGGGCTTCATGGCGCAGACCGGCTGCCCGCACGGCACCGGCACCGGCGGCTCCGGCAAGAAGCTGAAGGCCGAGTTCAACAAGGAGCCGCATGTGCGCGGCACCACCTCGATGGCGCGCGCCGCCAGCCCCGATTCCGGCGACAGCCAGTTCTTCATCTGCTTCGACGACGCGCGCTTCCTCGACAACCAGTACACGGTGTGGGGCAAGGTCACCGACGGCATGGAGAACGTCGACAAGATCAAGCGCGGCGAGCCGGTGCAGAATCCCGACAAGATCGTCAAGGCGCGGATGGCCGCGGACAAGGAATAAGTCACCGTCATTCCGGGGCGCGCGAAGCGCGAACCCGGAATCTCGCGCCACAATCTCCGGATTCCGGATCGCCGCGCTGAACGCGCAGCGTCCGGAATGACGTGGCTGGTGAGACATGCGCACCGACCTCTTCGATTTCAACCTGCCCGCCGAGTGCATCGCGTTGCGCCCGGCGAGCCCGCGCGACTCCGCGCGAATGCTGGTCGTGGAGAACGGCGTGCTGCGCGACCAGACCATCGCCGACCTGCCGCAATGGCTGCGGCCCGGTGACCAGCTCGTCGTCAACGACACCAAGGTGATCGCGGCGCAGCTGAAGGGCCGCCGCATCGGCCGCGAGACCGAGCCCAGAATCGAGGCGACGCTGATCAAGCGGCTCGACGGCTCGCGCTGGCAGGCGCTGGTGAAGCCCGCCAAGAAGCTCGTCGCCGGCGATCGCATCCGCTTCGGCAACGAAGGCAAGGTCTGTCTGCTCGGCCATCTCGACGCCGAGGTCGAGGCCAAGGGCCTTGAGGGCGAGGTGACGCTGTCGTTCTCGTTCCATGGCCCGGCGCTGGACCAGGCCATCGCCGATCTCGGCAGCCCGCCGCTGCCGCCCTACATCGCCTCCAAGCGCACGCCGGACGATCAGGATCTCGCCGACTACCAGACCATGTTCGCCGCGAACGAAGGCGCGGTCGCAGCGCCGACCGCGGGGCTGCATTTCACCCCGGCACTGGAGCAGGCGCTGCGTGACCGCGGCGTCGGCATCAACCGCGTGACGCTGCATGTCGGGGCAGGGACGTTCCTGCCGGTGAAGGTGGACGACACCGAAGCCCACAAGATGCACGCCGAGTGGGGCACGATCTCGGCCGAGACCGCGGAGCGTCTCAACAATGCCAGAAGGAATGGCGGCCGCATCATCGCCGTCGGCACGACGTCATTGCGCCTGCTCGAGAGCGCGGCGCGCGAGGACGGCACGATCGAGCCGTTCGCGGCCGAAACAGCGATCTTCATCACGCCCGGCTATCGCTTCCGCGCGGTCGATATTCTGATGACGAATTTTCATCTGCCGAAGTCGACGTTGTTCATGCTGGTGTCGGCATTCTCCGGCCTGGAGACGATGAAACGAGCCTATGCGCACGCGATCGCAAGCGAGTATCGCTTCTATTCGTATGGCGATGCGTGCTTGTTGTTTCGGGCAGAGTCAAATCCATCCCCGTCACCCTGAGGTGCTCGCCTCTTCGGCGAGCCTCGAAGGGCGACGGCCCGGCCGTGGCATCTCGGCCGTTCATCCTTCGAGGCTCGCGGCGCGAAGCTGAACGCATCGCGCCACTCGCACCTCAGGATGACGGATCGACGGGCGTGCTCGGTTACGCCATCACCCGCTGCGGCAACAGCTCCGCGATCTGCACCGCGTTCAGTGCTGCACCCTTGAGCAGCTGATCGGCCGCCACGAACATCGAAATCGAATGCCCTGAGGGGTCGCTGAGGTCCTTGCGGATGCGGCCGACCAAAACGTTATCCTGGCCCGAGGCGTCGATCGGCATTGGGAAGTAGTTCCTGGCGCGATCGTCGATCACCTTCACGCCGGGCGCCCGGGCCATGATGGCGCGGACCTGGTCCTCGGTGATCTCCCTCTCGCATTCGAAGGTGATGGCCTCGCAATGGGCGCGCAGCACCGGCACGCGGACGCAGGTGACACCGATGGCGATCCTGTCGTCCTCGAAGATCTTGCGGGTCTCCTTGATGACCTTGGTTTCTTCGTCGTTGTAGCCGGTCTCCGGGTCGACGGCGGTGTTGTGGTTGAAGAGATTGAAGGCGTAGGGGTGCGGCATCACCTTGGGCGCATAGACCTGCCCGTTGAGATTGGCGCGGGTGGATTCGACCAGTTCCTCCATCGCAGCGGCGCCGGCGCCGGAAGCTGCCTGGTAGGTCGAGATGATGACGCGCTTGATGCGGTTCTTCTGGTGGATCGGCCAGAGCGGCACCAGCGCGGTGATCGCGGCACAGTTCGGATTGGCGATGATGCCCTTGTGATCCCTGATGCGGTTCGCGTTGATCTCGGGGATCACCAGCGGCACGTTCGGGTCCATGCGGAAGGCGGAGGAGTTGTCGACAACGACTGCGCCCGACTTGACCGCGATCGGTGCATACTTCTTCGAGATGCTGCCGCCGGCGGAGAACAGGGCGATGTCGACGCCCTCGAAGGAACGCTCGGTCAGCTCCTCGATCACGACCGGCTGGCCCCGGAACGATACCGTCTTGCCGGCGGAGCGGGCGCTGGCGAGCGCCTTGAGCTTGCCGACGCGAAAGCCGCGCTTGTCCATGGTGGCGATGAATTCGGCGCCCACCGCACCGGTGACGCCGACAATCGCGACGACGGGATCGTTACTCACTTTGTCCTCCATTGCGTTTGAAATTCAGACAACAAAAAAGCCCCGGACCATCATGGGCGGGGCTTCGGTAGAGTGGATTGCGTTCTAGTCGACGACTACGCGCGCACGCCTCCCCGGGCCCCTGAGGCCGTGGTGGTTTTGGTCGTGCGTTTGGTGGTCGTGAACATGGCGGCGACTTATGGGCGAGAGTCTTGCGCCCGTCAATGGCTTTTCGGCCCGGTCGGCCCCGGGAGGGCCGCTGGGGGGGGGGGACCGCTATCTAGGCCGCGCGCCCGGCGGCTCCAGGGTGACCTCCTTGAGGTCGTCGCCGCTGACGACGACGATCGAAAAGTTCAGCCGGCCGCGTTCGCGCACCAGCCCGCCGCTGATCGCCTTGCCCGAGGCCGCGTGCTCGGCGACGCGGACGGCATCGGCGAGCCGATGCCTGATCGCGCTCAAGGCTGCGAGATTGCTGCGATCGTCGTGGTCGAGCTCGCTCAGGGGCAGGGCGGCTTCCCCGCCGACAAGCTCGCCGGTCGCGGCATTGATGGTGTGGCGCCAGATCCGGTCGTTGTGCACGGTCTTCACCCGATACACCGGCACACCGGAGCCGCCGTCAAAGCTCACGTCCGCCGTCGTGGCGCCGGCATGGCGGGCTTCCGCAATCGCCATGGCCTGGCTGATCGAGATCGACGAGCTGCGGAATCGTTCGATCTCGCGGCTGACGGCCTGGCGGTCGGCCTCGGCGTCACCATCTGTGTCGCTGTGCAGGGCGGTCGGCGTGCCCGTGGTTACGGTTGCCTCTGCCGGTGCGGCGATGAGCAGCAAGGGCAAGGCGATCGCAAGCAGTTGCGAGGTCCGTCGTTTGGCAGTCGTCATGCTCGAAACCCTCGGCCAGCGAGTGTGCCGGATGATCGTAAAGAATTCGCGGCCGACCTTGGGCAAAGGCCGGCCGCGGAACGCCGTGGCGGGCTGCACCCGCCGCGGCGATCTTGGTGATACGGGCCTCCTTTGGGGCTGGTGAAAAAGCGGTCCGCATCGCCTTATAACTAAACCGTACCGTATCGTTTTATTCCGGTCAATGGCGTCGCGCCTTTCCCGATGGGGATAGATCGTGCGTTCACGGAATTGTCAGCGGGAGGGACGGCGGCGCTGCACGGCTTTGGTGTTCTGGACGCGGTCGGCAGGTCCCAGCGCGCCGGCCAGGAACAGCTTGATCGCCGCGCGCGTGCGCTTTTCGGCGGTCTTGATGTCGAGAGCCGTTCCGAACGTCGCCATGCGGTGGGTGTGACCGACGACCACGTCGAGAAACACCTCGGCTGCAATGGTGGTGTCCTCGACGTCGAGTGCGCCTTGCGCCACCAGATGGTCGAAGAAGCGCGCGGTGGTGGCGACGGCCTTGAGCCAGCCTTCCTCCTTGCCGAGCTTGGCGACGTCGGGGAAGTTGATGGCCTGCGCCGTCATCATGCGGCTGAAGGCGACGGCATCGGGCCCGCAAGTGAAGGTCAGCATCTCGCGCCCGATCTCGATCAGCCGCTGCTCGACCGGGATATCCGAGGCGCTGGAGAGTTGCGTCTCGGCGGCCGCCGAGAGCGGCGCGAGCCAGCGCGCGATCTCCCGCCTCAGCACGGCGGCAAACAGGCCGCGCTTGTCGCCGTAGCGTGCATAGACGGTGGGCTTGCTCACCCGGGCCGCTTCCGCGACCGCGTCGAGCGAGGTCGCGTCGAAGCCGCGATCAAGGAACAGGCGGGTGGCGACCTCGATCAGCCGCTGGTCGCGCTCGATGGCGGCTGACTTCGTTGGCCGGCCGCCGCGGGATTTCGGCACCTCGCGCCGCGGCGCTGCCGGTCTCCTGGTCGCAGTCAATCCCATGCCCAATGATTCCTGCGCGTTTCCGATCGTCGTCATTCGCTCTATATCGCGCAGGAGCCGAAGCGTCATCGCGAATCTGGCCGAATTGGCCGTATCGTCAACGGTTTCGGCAGGGGCTCGTTCCTCGATTTGAGGTCACGGCACCGTGGAAGTCCAGGCCTGACCGGACGCGGCCTTGTCATATCCGTATTGGTAGAGCGCCCGCATATAGGCGGTGTCGAACCCCTCCGACGGCGGTGCCGGATACTCGCGCGCGATGTAGGAGAGATGAAAGCCGAGATGGTTTCGCTTGGCGAAATCATAGGTCGAGAAGATGATCGAGCGTGTCTGCGACTGGGTGATCGCCGACAGGCTGCGCGAGGCGACGTCGATGGTGCCGTTGGAGACGAGCTCGAAGTTGCGTTCGATCTTCTTGTTGACGAGGATGTAGATGTCCATCTTCGCACTGCCCGCCAGCCGGCTGCCCTGGAATAGCAGGGCTTCCGGCAGCGTCAGCACCGGTGCGGTCACGCCGCCGTCGACATGCATCTCCTGAAATTTGCGGCCCTGGCCCTCGGCATCGATCATGATCGGCGGGAACACCAGGGGAATGCTGGCGGAGGCCGCCATGACGTCGCGAAACAGCTTGAGCGCCTCGGGCGTGCCGACGGCGGCGATCTTGCCCATGTCCCAGATCGCGGTGCGCTGGGTGTCGAGATCGGTCGTCACCACCAGCAGCTTTCGCCCCTTGGCATTCTCGCGCGCGACCTGCGCCATGATCTCCGGCCCGACATAGCGGGCGACCAGCTCGCGCAGCCTTGTGTTGCCGAACAGGCCGGATCCGAACAGCACGCGCATGATGCTGGGATCGTTGAGCAGGCTCTCCGCGATGCCGCTGGTGTAGACCTCCTTCAGCGTGTCGTCATATTGCGAGCCGAGAAACGCGAACGGCGCGATCAGGCCGCCGGTGCTGACGCCCGAGACGACGGAGAAGGTGGGACGGGTTCTGGCCGCGGTCCAGCCGTTGAGCACGCCGACGCCGTAGGCGCCATCGGCGCCGCCGCCGGAGAGCGCCAGATAGGACTTCGTCGCGGTGCCGCTGTCCTTCTCGAAGCTGAATTTCGTGATGGGATCGTCGGCGTAGCGCCTGAGGCCGTCGATATCGAGCACGCGCGATGTGCTGGCTTCTGCGGCCGTATAGGGCGTGCGGGGCAGGGAGGTGCAGGCGCCGAGCGCCAGGCCGCAGGTCAGGACCAGGATTCCAGCGAGGCGGCCGCCGGTCTGCCTGATCCAGTCACGGGAGCGGCCAAAGACGTCAATCGAACACGAAGGGAGGGGCACGGCGGCTGGCGATCACACTTTTGCAGCCGACGGCAACGTTCGCCGCGGCATTCGTCCAGCCCCGGATAAAACTATACTGTATCGTTTTGTTTAACAAGGGCGACGGTGCGGAGATCCGCCGCGATTGTGTCCCAGTCTGAAGCACAAGCCGGCTTGGCGCATGGCCGGGGCGGGTTGATCGGCCTCGTCCGACACGCAATAAGCACCGCCATGACTCCCGACAACGATCTTCCCAATCACTTTGAGTTGCTCGCCACCGATGGTGCCGCCCGCACCGGACGCCTGACCACACCGCACGGCGCGGTGCGGACGCCGGCCTTCATGCCGGTCGGCACCGCCGGTGCCATGAAGGGCATGCACTGGCGCGAGGTGCGCGATGCCGGTGCCGACATCGTGCTCGGCAACACCTATCATCTGATGCTGCGCCCGAGCGCCGAGCGGATCGCAGCGCTCGGCGGCCTGCAGAAGTTCACCGGCTGGAACGGGCCGATGCTGACGGATTCCGGCGGCTTCCAGGTGATGTCGCTGTCGGATCTGCGCAAGGTCACCGAGAACGCCGTCACCTTCCGCTCGCATATCGACGGTGCCAAGGTCGAGCTGTCGCCGGAGCGCTCGATCGAGGTGCAGCGCCTGCTCGGCTCTGACATCGCCATGCAGATGGACGAGTGCGTGCGGCTGCCGGCCGAGCGCGCCGACATCGAGCGTGCGATGCAATTGTCGCTGCGCTGGGCCGAGCGCTCAAAGCGCGCCTTCGAGAGCGCGCCCGACGGCTACATGCTGTTCGGGATCGTGCAGGGCGGCGACGTGCCGCAGCTTCGTCATGCGAGTGCGCAGGGCCTGGTCGCGACCGGCTTCCACGGCTACGCGATCGGCGGCCTCGCGGTCGGCGAGCCGCAGGCGGTGATGCTGGCCATGATCGACGAGACCGCACCGCTACTGCCGAAGGAGCGCCCGCGCTATCTGATGGGGGTCGGCACGCCCGACGATATCCTCGAAGCCGTGAAGCGTGGCATCGACATGTTCGATTGCGTGATGCCGACGCGCAATGGCCGGCACGGCGTCGCCTTCACGCGCTTCGGACAGGTGAATTTGCGCAATGCGCGCCACGCCGACGATCCGCGCCCGCTCGACGAGGAGAGCTCGTGGCCGTCGGCGCGCACCTACGCGCGCGCCTATCTGCACCATCTCGTCAAGGCCGGCGAGACGCTGGGAGCGATGCTGCTGTCCGAAATCAATATCGCCTACTACCAGTTCCTGATGCAGGGCATCAGAGACGCGATTGCGCACGGAAGGTTCGACGAGTTCTATCAGCGGACGCGCGCGGACTGGGCGAGGGGCGATATCGCCCCGCGCTAGGTCAGTGGTCCAGGTTCAATTGCACACGATCCGCTGCTTGACGGCATGCTTGGTGACGAAGCCGTAGCCGCAATTGTCGCAAGTCCAGAGATAGCTGATCACGTGGTCCGAGACGTAGGCAGATGCTTCGGCTGCGACCATGGAGTCGGCGCAGACGGGACAGGTCGGCAACTCGCTGCAACGCGGATCACGCCTTAGCGTTACGGTCGACATCACTTCAGCAACTGCTGACATCGTGGTGACCTCCCTGCTTTGAGACCTAAGTCTAACATAAGCAGAATCAGTTGACGAGGTCGCAACACAAATGCGTTGGTTTTCTGCTAATTAAAGCTCACGCGATTTTGCGATGCAGCGTATTTAACATGTACCGCATTGTCGCTTGCGTGTCGTCGCAGGCTGTCCGTAATTGCGCATTGAGCTGCGTAAGAAGCGCAAATTGTCGCCACAGGGAGTTCATCATGGACGCATCGTCCACCACGGGTGCAGCGCACCAACCCGGCCGCGGCCGGATCTATGACTCGATCGTCGACGCCTTCGGCAATACGCCGATCGTGCGGTTGCGCCGGCTTCCCGGCATGCACGGCGTGAATGCGACGATTCTGGCAAAACTTGAATATTTCAATCCCGCCGCAAGCGTGAAGGACCGCATCGGTGCGGCCATGATCATCGCGATGGAGAAGGCGGGTATCCTCAAGCCGGACACCGTGCTGATCGAGCCGACCTCCGGCAATACCGGCATCGCGCTCGCCTTCGTGGCGGCCTCGCGCGGCTACCGGCTCAAGCTGGTGATGCCGGAATCGATGTCGATCGAGCGGCGCAAGATGCTGGCCTTTCTCGGCGCCGAGCTGGTGCTGACACCGGCGGCGCAGGGCATGAAGGGCGCGATCGCCGCCGCCGAGGAGCTGTTGAAGACGACGCCGAACTCGGTGATGCCGCAGCAGTTCAAGAACCTCGCCAATCCCGAGGTGCACCGTCGAACCACCGCGGAGGAGATCTGGAACGACACCGGCGGTAATATCGATTTCTTCGTCGCCGGCGTCGGCACCGGCGGCACGATCACGGGCGTCGGCCAGGTGCTCAAGCCGCGCAAACCGTCGTTGCGGGTGGTGGCGGTCGAGCCGGAAGAGAGCCCGGTGCTGTCGGGCGGCCAGCACACGCCGCACAAGATCCAGGGCATCGGCGCCGGCTTCGTGCCTGACATTCTCGACCGCTCGGTGATCGACGAGATCGTCAAGATCAATTCGACGACGGCGATCGAGACCTCGCGCGCGCTGGCGCGGCATGAGGGCATTCCCGGCGGCATTTCCTCGGGCGCGGCGATCGCGGCCGCGCTCGAGATCGGCAAGCGGCCGGAAGCGGCAGGAAAAACCATCCTGGCTATAGTGCCGTCCTTCTCCGAGCGGTATCTTTCGACGGCTTTGTTTGAGGGAATCTAGGACATGGCGGATCAACCACCGAGGCGGCCACGTACGCTCGGCGATGCCAGGACCGAAGCCGAGGCGGCATTCAAGAAGGTGACGGCGAAGGTCGCCGCCGCGCCGCCCAAGCAGAACGTGGCGCCGGGGATCAAGGAGCAGGTCACGCTGCGGATCGATCAGGACGTGCTGGAGTTCTTCCAGGAAGGCGGCCCCGGCTGGCAGGACCGTATCAACGAGGCGCTGCGCAAGGCGGCCGGGAAGTAGGCTCCGACAGGACACGTCGGACCAGCGGCGCTCCCCGCGGGCTATGACATCCGCCTGGCGCGCAGCTCTATGCCTGTCATTGCGAGGAGCTCTTGCGACGAGGCAATCCAGGCTGCCGCTGCGGAGAGACTCTGGATCGCTTCGCTGCGTTCGCAATGACGGCGTACGCTGCAACCTCGTCGTACCAAAGAAAAAGCCCGGCGCGAGCCGGGCTTTTGTGTTTTCAGGCTCGCTCGGCTCAGCGGCGGAACATGCCGCCCATCATGCCGCCGACGACGCCGCCGACGAAGGCCGCACCGGCGGCATCGCCGGGATTGCTGCGGTGTTGCGGAGCCGGCGCAGGCGCGCTGCTCTGGGGAGCGGTGGCGGCACGGCGAGCCGGCTTCTGGCTGGTGTCGCTCGCCGTCGCCGGGGCAGCCACGACTTCCGAGAGCAAGGCCTTGTGCTGGTTCTTATTGAGGTAGCCCGATGAGGGATAGCCGCGTGCAGCCTGCCAGCGCTTGATCACGCCACGGGTCTCGTCGCTGAACACGCCGGTTTGCTTGGTGTCGAAGCCGAGCCCGCTGAGGCGGCGCTGCACGTCGCGGCGTCCCGTCTTGTCGAGGCCGATCTGGTCCTCGGTGAGCTGGGTAGCCTCATCGGTGAACGTCGCAGGATCGACGCCGGCGTTGAGCGTGCGGGTCGCGGTCGAGGGGCCGCTTTTGATCGCCGCGAGGCGGGCCAGCGCCAGCGCCTTGAACTGGCCGTTCGGATAGGCCGAGAGATAGGCGTTGAGCTCTTCCGGCTTGTTCGATTCCTTCACCGAGCGCCAGTATTCGAGCTCGACGCCGTCCGAGCCGCCGGTCGCCGCCGGCACGATGCCGGTCGCGGTCGGGGCTGCGTTGGCGACCTGCGTCGTCGGAGCCTGGTTGAGATAGACGGAGCCGGTCAGGTTGGTATGGCCCCAGGGCAGCTGACCCTTGCGGGTCTCTTCATTGACCTGGGCGCGCACCGACGTCATCGCCTGCTGGATCTCGACGCCGGGCTTGGTGATGTTGTCGATCAGCGCGCGGGTGAACGGGCTGTTGTTGCCTTCCTGACCGTCGAGCGCGGTCTGGCCGGGGCCGGTGGCGAACGCGATCAGGGTGCCTTCGCCGGACTTCATCTCGGCGAGACCGCTCTGCACGTTGACGCTGCGGGTCGCCGAGTTCGACTTGATCTTGGCGGCGAACGGATTGTCGCGGCAGGCATCGAGGAAGACGAGCTTGACCTTGGCATCGCCCATGGTCTGCTCGAGCGTCAGGTCGATGTTGATGGCAGCGCCCAGCTTGACGTCCATCTCCGACTTGATGTCGGCATCGACAGGCAGCAGGTAATTGGTGCCGCTGACGGCGATGCCGTGGCCGGCATAATAGAACAGCGCGATGTCGGAGCCTTGCGCCTTGCGGCCGAAATCGAGCAGCTTCTCCGTCATCTGGTCGCGGCTGAGATTGGAGCCTTCGATCACCTCGAAGCCGACATTGCGCAGCGTCGACGCCATCGCCTTGGCGTCGATCGGCGGGTTCGGCAATTGCGCGACGTTCTTGTAGGAGCCGTTGCCGACGACGAAGGCGACGCGACGGTCGGCCTTCGCGGCACTGACCGACAGTGCGATGCACATCAGCGATGCGAGGAGGGTGAGATAGCGCATTCTGAAATCCCCAGAATCGAATTGCAGGCAGCATCAGATCGGCAACGAACGTACACGAAGTGCCCGACGTCGTGCCACCAAAACGGCAGACCGTTGCGTTCAACCCGCTGCTGTGTGGCCGAATGTGCACGGTGGATTGATTCCCCAACGTGATCCAAATCACACGGCCACTTTGTTTTGTCGCGCAAGGCGGCGGGAGGTTCACCGCGCGCGGGCGGGAACCGAGGGCGCCGGCTTCAAATTCAGGAGATTGCCGCACAGGATCAGCACCGCGCCCAGCACGGTCCAGGCGTCGAGCCGCTCGGAGTAGAGCAGCCAGCCCGCGGTCGCCGTCAGCGGAACCCGCAGGAAGTCCATGGGAACCACGATCGTCGCGTCGGCGTATCGAAGCGCGCTGGCAAGGCAATAGTGCGAGAAAGTGCCGCAGACCCCGATGACGAACAGCCAGCCCCAGAGATAGGCCGACGGCCAGGTCCAGACGAAGAGCGTCGGCAGCAGGCCCACGGCCATCTGCACCACGATCATCCAGAACAGGATCGACAACGCGCTCTCGGTCCGGGTCAAGGACTTCACTAAAATCATGGAAATGCTGAAGCCGATCGCGGCGCCGAGCGCGATCAACTGACCTGGATTGATCTCGCTGGTGGCGGGTCGCACGATCATGACGACGCCGATGATGCCGAGCACGACGGCGGCGATCTTCCAGATCGTCATGCGCTCGGACAGGAACGTCGCAGCCAGCACGGCGGTCCAGATCGGCATGGTGAATTCGATCGCGACCACCTGGCCGATTCCGATCAGCGTCAGTGCGTAGAACCAGCCGAGCTGTGCGAAATAATGCACGCCGTTGCGCGCCAGGTGCTGGTGCAGGCGTTGGGTTGCGACCGCCTTGAAGCCGCCGGCGCGGAAGATGATCGGCAACAGCAGCGTGAATCCGATCACTGAACGCACTTCCATGATCTGGAAAACGTTGAGCTCGCGCGTGGTCTCGCGGCCGGCAACCGCCATCACCAGCATCAAAGCCAGCCAGCCGGCCATCCAGAATGCAGCCATCGTTTTGGACGGTGTCGCGCTCATCGGGGCAGGATGCTGGGGGCAGGGTGCTGGAGGATGGAGAGTGCGAAAGGACGGCCGGTATCGGCGACATCGCCGCGGTTTGCAACGGCAAAATCTGCGGATGCAGCGATGCGAGCGGACGTGCTAAGGCTTCATTGAACAACAAGAAAAGGGAGAGCTTCGCTCATGCGCATCTTGCAGCCGGCCGAATGGACAAAACCTCGCGGCTTTTCTCATGGCGTCGTCGTCGAGGGACCGGGGCGCTGGGTGGTTCTGGCCGGCCAGACCGGCGGCGACGAGACGGGTAGCTACGCGCCCGACATGGCGGCGCAGGTCGGAGCCGCACTGAAGCGGATCATCAAGCTGCTGGGCGAGGCGGGCGCCGGCCCCGAGCACATCGTCCGCCTGACCTGGTACCTGACCAGCCGCAGCGAATATGAGGCCGCCGGTGCCGGCATAGGCGCGGCCTGGAAGGAAACGCTCGGACGCAATTTCCCGCCTTCGACGCTGCTCTATATCGGCGGTCTCGTGGACGAGCGGGCCAAGGTCGAGATCGAGGTCACCGCGTTCGTGCCGGGCGCATAAAAAAGATCCGGCGAGGTCGCCGGATCGATTGTCGTGTCGCCCCGGTGTCTTACTTCGACATCGAGATGTTGGCGCCGCGGAACTGGCTGTCCGCGCGCATGGTGACGGTCTGCCTGTTGCCGCTCGTCCTCAGCGCGATATTGGCGTTGAAGCCGGCCGCGGAGGCCACCACCTCGAAGTTGCCGCCGCCGCCACGACCCTGGAGCGAGCCAGAGATGTTGCGACTGGCCTCGCTCCAGCTTCCGGTAATGGTACTACCGGCCGACTGAACGTTGGCGGAAAGATTGAATTTATAGGCGTCGCTGGCGCAGGTCAGCGACATCTCCATGGTGGGACCGATCGGGGCGTATTTGGCCCGGCAACGGATGCGTTCCGTCGATCCGTCCTCGAGGCTGACGGTGCCGCCGCCGCTCCAGCTGCCCGCCATCGGGGCGAACGGGCCGGACTGGGCCCGGCTCTCGGTGCCGGCGATTCCCGCCGCAAACAAAACGGCGGCCGCGATCAGCAGCCGCCGATTCCGGGCGCGAGCCTCGATTGGTTTATTGGCGCGATGCTTCCCACCGCCCGCTGCATGGTATGCCTGCAGATGCTCCATTCCACTTCCCCGATCCGGCGTTGCCGTTGAGTTGACCGTTGGCATATGCACCATTGATCGAAACTTTCACAAGTCCCCCGCTGCCAATGGTGCCGGAAACGTTAGCGCCGGGCGCGGTGATCTTGCCGTCGGCGACCGTCAGCATGGAACTCGCGGTCGGTTCGCAGGAGCCGCTCTTGGTCACGATCGTGACCTGCCAGTTGCCGTCATAAGGGGTCTGGGCAAAGGCGGACGCGGCAAGGGTGCCGGTAAAAACTGAAGCGGCACAGAACACCGCAATGCGAGCAAAACGCATAAATTCCGTCCTTGAATGTGTCTGATATGCTGTCGCTTATCTGGACCAAATGTGACGGAAATTTGTTGCAATGCCAAATCGAAAATTGTTCCTGTGGAAACAATGGTTTATTTGTGTTTTTGGCACCTATTTTCGAAGCAGAATCAATGCGGCTTCACGTTAAGGGTAAACGTCAGCACAGGCCTTACGAGAGACTCGGTGCGGAGGTCGCGAACTGCTCGTCCTGAGCCTTGGCCGGCAGCGCCTTGTGGACCTTGGCATAGTCGATCACGTCGGCGAGCAGCTTGAGCCCGAGGGGCGCCAGCGCGCGCTCCCAGAGTTCCCGGGCCGTCTCGCCCTTCTTGACGAAGCACCAGTCCTGGGCGGCGATGGCGCCGGCATCCATGCGGTCGGCGAGGTGGTAGATTGTGCCGCCGGCGATCGGATCGCCTTCCTTGATGGTCCATTCCACGGCGGCCTTGCCGCGATGTCGCGGCAGCAGCGAGGGGTGATAGCCGATGCCGCCGAGCTTGGCGGCGGCGAGCGCATCCTTGCCGATCCGGGCGTGGCTGTGCGCCGTGATGATCAGATCGGTATCGGGGGCGATCTCGGAGGCCACCACCAGCTTCGGATTGGCCTGAACCACAACCTCGATGCCGGCTGCCTTGGCGGTCGCAGCGAGGCGATCCTCGGCATCGGCGACCACGACCCTGACGATCGTGACGCTGTGCTCCCGGAGCATGTTCAGGGTGGTCACGCCGAAATGGCGGGAGCCGACGAGAGTAATGCGCATGGGTGTCCGATCCGGTCTCGCAACTGCGTCATCCCCCGATAACACGTCCGGACGCCCTGTCACCACCCGCGCCCCGTTTGCGTGGGTTATCAACAATGCGCCGAGGCGCCGGCGCGACGAACGCCGTGATTGCGCAGCCGGGCGTTCCGGTGCTTCCATGGCGGCCATTGCGCCGGTTCGGGAGCGAGCTCATGCGAAGCGCCTGGTTTTTCCTTCTCGCGGCATTGCTCATGAACGTTCCCGCCCATGCCGGCGGGCCGTACCCCGTCGTGCCGCCCGAGACCGGGATCGCGCCCTTCGTGGGGCCGATCTGGGACGGCTATCGCTGTGCCCGCGGGCCGGTGCTCAATTTCTATCATCGCGCCTATTACGGCGAGGAGCCGCCGGCGCTCTATCGCGGCTACGCCTACCGGCCGCATTACCGCTACAGCGCCTATCGCAGATTGCCGCGCACGTATTTCTGCGTCACCGACTAGAGCATTTTCGGTTCTGATTGAATCGGAACCGAAGCTCTAGATTCTTGTTTTGACGCGTTTTCTTCACGCGAACCGGTGTTCACTTCGCTCGAAAACGCTCTAGCAGTCTGCTGAAAAACTATCGTTTTTGTCGGAGTTTCGTGATTCACTGATTTGCATTGGATCT
>NZ_LFJB01000018.1:0-80802 GCF_006658625.1 Bradyrhizobium sp. UNPF46 | reverse complement strand
CAGGAAGCTGCTGACCATCCTCAACGCTATGCTGCGCGACCGAAAAATCTATAAGGTCGCACCGTCAACATAACAGTTGCCGGCTCCGTGCCGCAACGCTTGCGCGTTGCAGCTCGTCCGGGACACGAAACGGCCGCTCCTAATTCAACACCCGCTTGCTGTCAGGGCTATCCAGCGAGAACGCCGGCACGTCGATCTCGAAGCGCTCGCCGCTCTCGGTGACCATCTGGTAGCGGCCGGTCATGAAGCCGGAGGCGGTCGAGAGCGGTACGCCGGAGGTGTATTCGAAGCGCTCGCCGGGGGCCAGGATCGGCTGCTCGCCGACCACGCCCTCGCCCTTGACCTCCTGCTGGCGGCCGGAGGCGTCGGTGATGATCCAATGCCGCGTCTTGAGCTGCACGGTCTCCTCGCCCGAGTTGGTGATGACGATGGTGTAGGACCAGAAATAGCGGGAACGGTCGGCCGACGACTGCTCCGGAACAAAGTTCGGCTCGACGGTCACTTCGATGTGGCGGGTCACGGCGCGGTACATGGCTGCCACCATACCGAAATCCGGCGCCGGAACCAAACGCCGCGGCCGGCCTTGGCGACATCGTCCCGCCAGAATTCGAAGGGAAGGACACCGGCGAGGGAAACGCCCGCAAAGGGATACCCCACATGGTCCGGCCGCTTTGCGAGTTCGGAAGCGGACCGGTACACTCCTCGAGACGTCGCGATTTGCGGAAGGGTTTTTGGCCCCCGATGACCATTGCCGACCAAGTGACGGGATCGACGATCGCGGGAACCGCCAAGCCCGTCGACAGCGCGTCCGTCGACAGCAAGCCCGCAGGAGCGAAGCCGCGCGCGAGGGCGCCGGCCATCACGCTGCCTGCCATCGGCGAGCGCGAGCTCCGGCTCGACCTGTTCCGCGGGCTCGCGCTGTGGCTGATCTTCATCGACCACCTGCCACCCAGCCTGCTCACCTGGTTCACCATCCGCAATTACGGCTTCAGCGACGCCACCGAGATCTTCATCTTCATCTCCGGCTACACCGCCGCCTTCGTCTACGGCAGGGCGATGCTGGAGAGCGGCGTCGTCATCGCCACGGCGCGCATCCTGCGCCGGGTCTGGCAGATCTACGTCGCCCACGTCTTCCTGTTCACGATCTTCCTCGCCGAGATATCCTACGTCGCGACCAGCTTCGAGAACCCGCTCTACACCGAAGAGATGGGCATCATGGATTTCCTCAAGCAGCCCGACGTCACCATCGTGCAGGCGCTGCTGCTGCGTTTCCGCCCCGTCAACATGGACGTGCTGCCGCTCTACATCGTGCTGATGCTGGCGCTGCCCCTGATCCTGTGGTCGATGAAATGGCGGCCTGACGTCACGCTCGGCCTCTCGGTCGTGCTCTACGCGGTCACCTGGGAGTACGACCTCTACCTGTCGGCCTATCCGAACGGCTTCTGGGCCTTCAATCCCTTCGCCTGGCAATTGCTGTTCGTGTTCGGGGCATGGTGCGCGCTGGGAGGTGCGCGACGCATGTCGCGCATCCTGGCCTCGCCCGTGACGATGTGGATCGCGATCGCCTATCTCGTCGCGGCGTTCTACGTGACGCTGACCTGGTACGTGCCGCAACTGTCACAGTTCATGCCGAAGCGGATCGAGCAGTGGATGTATCCGATCGACAAGACCGACCTCGACGTGCTGCGCTTCACGCATTTCCTGGCGCTGGCCGCGCTCACAGTGCGCTTCCTGCCCCGGGATTGGCCGGGCTTGAAATCGCGCTGGCTGCGCCCATTGATTCTATGCGGCCAGCATTCCCTCGAGATCTTCTGTCTCGGCGTCTTCCTGGCCTTCGCCGGGCATTTCATTCTCGCCGAAGTCTCCGGCGGCGCGGCCATGCATGCGCTGATTAGTCTCTCCGGGGTCCTGATCATGTGGGGCGTGGCCTGGGTGATTTCGTGGTACAAGCGCGTGGCTGACAAGAGCGGTGCGAAAACCAAAAACGCCGTCGGCAACGCCGATCTGGCGGGAGGGGGCTGATGAAGGCGAAGGTTCTCCTGAGCCTGATCCTGCTATGCGGTAGCCTCGCCGCGCCTGTGGCGCGCGCGGGGGATGCTGCTGCGCCTGCCGTGCCCGCGGCGTGCGAATTGCCGTCCTATCTGCTGACCAGCGAGAGTCAGCTCCCCAAGGTCGCCGACGCCATCAAGGCCGGGAAACCGCTCGAAATCCTGGTCATCGGCAGCCGCTCGACCACGATTCCGTCGTCGGAAGGCAGCTCCTATCCGGCGCGCATGGAGGCGATCCTCAAGGAGAAGCTGCCGGCGTCCGAGGTGGTGCACGTCTCCGTAGAAATACAGAGCAAGAAAACGGCAGAGGAGACCGCGTCCATATTCGTTAAGCTGATGGAAGCAAAAACGCCTACCTTGGTGATCTGGCAGACCGGGACCGTGGATGCTATCCGATCGATCGATCCCGATGAATTTCGCAGCGCGGTGACCGACGGGGTTGTTGCGCTGCAAAAGGCGGGGGCTGACGTCGTCTTGATGAACTTGCAATACAGCCCGCGTACGGAGACCATGATCTCGGCGCCGCCTTATCTCGACAATATGCGGGTGGTGGCGCAGGAGCACGATATTCCGCTGTTCGATCGTTTCGCGATCATGCGGCAGTGGAATGAGCAGGGCCAGTTCGACCTGTTCAGCCCGTCCCGCGGGCCTGAGCTGGCGAAGCAGGTCCATGATTGCCTAGGCCGGGCGTTGGCACAGTTCGTGATCGACGCCGCTCACCTGGAGCCGGCCCAGCAGCAAAATTGAGGTCTAGCGTTAATGAGTTCTCTCCGCCCTTTTCGCCTGACGGCATGGCTGGCCGCGCCTGCAGCCGCAGTGCTGTTGTTGCTGGCGCCGGCCGTGCAGTCGCACGCGCAGACGCAAGCCGCGACCCAAGCAGCGCAGGCGACGCCTGCGCCAGCGCAGTCGGCTGATCCCGCGCCCGCGCCGCCGTCCCAGACCACCGTGGCCGCGACCTCGCCCGAGCAGCGCGGCGTCACGACGCGCGCCATCGACAGGGTGAAGCAGGTCGCCAAATCCGCCGCCGATATTTTCAGCCGCGTGCCCTGCCTGCCGCCAAAGGGCGGCTCGAAGGCGATGGGCTCGCTGCCGCATGTCGCGGGCAAGCTGGTCGCCGGCAAGCCCGTCGTCATCGTCGCGTTCGGCTCATCGTCGACTCAGGGCTTCGGCGCGAGCTCGCCGGAGTTCAACTATCCGAACCGCCTCGCCGCGCAGCTGCGCCGGCACTATCCCACCGCCGACATCACCGTCGTCAATGCCGGCGTCGGCGGCGAGGACGCGCCCGAGATGATGAAACGCCTGCAGACGCAGGTGATCGACGCGCATCCGGACCTCGTGATCTGGCAGGTCGGCACCAACGCCGTGCTGCGCAATCTCGATCCCGGCGAGACCGCAAAAATGGTCGAGGACGGCATCAGCCGCATCCAGGCCGCCGGCGATGCCGACATCGTGCTGGTCGACCCGCAATATTCGCCCGCCGTCAACCAGCGCAAGGAGAGCGCCGGCAAGATGGTGCAGCTGCTCGGCAAGGTCGCCGAGCTCCGTCACGTCGGCATCTTCCCGCGCTTCGAGGTGATGCGCGACTGGCACGAGAAGCAGGCGATCCCGGTCGAGAGCTTCGTCATTGCCGACGGCCTGCACATGAACGACTGGGGCTATGCCTGCTTCGCCCAGCTGCTCGGCGACGACATCATCCGCTCCGTCGGCCAGATCAAGCTCGGGGTCAACGTGCCGGCGGACGTGCGGACGTATCGGCCGATGTGAGGTCTGCTTCACCCTCCCCTGAAGGGGGAGGGTCGATCGCGCGCAGCGCGAGCGGGGTGGGGTGATCTCTCCACTCGGGCAGTGTTGTATGTGGAGAGACTGTCACCCCACCCCGCTACGCATTCCGCTTCGCTGCATGCGCAGCGACCCTCCCCCTCCAGGGGAGGGTAAGAGCCTCACGCCTTCTCCAGCGCCGCCGTCAGATCCTCGATCAGATCATCCACATGCTCGAGCCCCGCGGAGAAGCGGATGAAGCCCTCGCTGATGCCGAGCGCGGCGCGGTCCTCCGGCTTCAGGCGCTGATGCGTCGTGGTCGCCGGATGCGTGACGAGAGACTTGGCATCGCCGAGATTGTTCGAGATCTTCGCAAGCTTCAATTCATTGAGCACGCGGAACGCCGCCTGCTTGCCGCCCTTGACCTCGAAGCCGACCAGGGTCGAGCCGCCGCGCATCTGCTTTTTCACCAAGGCCGCCTGCGGATGATCGGCGCGGCCGGGATAGACCAGCCGCGAAATCTTCGGATGGCTCGCCAGCACGTCGGCGATGCGCGATGCGGTATCGGTCTGCGCGCGCACGCGCACGCCCAGCGTCTCCAGGCCCTTGAGCAGGACCCAGGCGTTGAACGGCGAGATCGACGGGCCGGTCTGGCGCATGAAATTATGCAGGTGCTCGGCGACGAACGCTTCCGACGACAGGATGATGCCGCCGAGACAACGACCCTGGCCGTCGATATGCTTGGTCGCGGAATAGACCACGACGTCGGCCCCGAGCGCGAGCGGGCTCTGCCAGATCGGCGTCGCGAACACGTTGTCGACGACGAGCCGCGCGCCACCGCTGTGCGCGATTTCGGCGATTCCTGGGATGTCGAGCACGTCGAGCGTGGGATTGGTCGGGCTCTCCAGGAAGAACGTCTTGGTGTTGGGCCTGAGCGCACGCTGCCACTGGTCGAGGTCGGAGCCGTCGACCAGCGTGGTCTCGATGCCGTAGCGCGGCAGCAGGTCCTGGATGACGTAGAGGCACGAGCCGAACAGCGCGCGCGAGGCGACGACGTGATCGCCGGCCTTGAGCGGCGCCAGGATCGCGGTCGTCACCGCGGCCATGCCGGTTGCAGCCGAGCGGGCGGCCTCGGCCCCCTCGAGCTCGATCATGCGGCGCTCGAACATTGCGATGGTCGGGTTGGAGTAGCGCGAATAGATGAAGCCGGGGTCCTCGCCCTTGAACCGCGCCTCGCATTGCTCGGCGGTGTCGTAGACGTAGCCCTGGGTCAGGAACAGCGCCTCCGACGTCTCGCCAAATTGCGAGCGCAGGGTGCCGGAATGGACCAGGCGGGTTTCGGGACGGTAGTTGGCAGGCGACTTCGACATAGATACCTCCGACATGACCGCTTCGTCGAAAGCGGGCACAAAAAAACCGGCCTGGACATGTCCACGGGCCGGGATCTCAGAGGTCCCCGGCCTGTTTAGCGACTTATTTAACGTGGCTGCAAGCCGGCCGGCTCAAATCACCACGGGATAAGTGATGCTCATATTCCGCAATGCCCTTTCCGTCAAGGCGTCCATCGGATAGCCGTAAAAGACCTGTATTTCCGGCATGTCCGGATGCATTTGAGCCCTGATGAGGACCCCCGGTTGACGTTCACGGTCGCGCCCGACGCCAATGGTATCCTGCCCGACCGCATGATCGCGGCGATGGCGGAGGCAGGCCTCATCCTGCCCGCCTACGACTTCGTCGAGAGCCAGATCCAGCCGGCCAGCCTCGATCTGCGCCTCGGCGACATCGCCTATCGCGTCCGCGCCAGCTTCCTGCCGGGGCCCGGTGCCACGGTCGCCGAGCGCATCGACGAATTGAAGCTGCACGAGTTCAGCCTCGCCGACGGCGCGGTGCTGGAGACCAACTGCGTCTACATCGTGCCGCTGCTGGAGAGTCTGGCGCTGCCGCCGGAGATCGTCGCGGCCGCCAACCCGAAGAGCTCGACCGGCCGGCTCGACGTCTTCACCCGCGTGATCGCCGACGGCACCCGTCGCTTCGACATGATCGGCGCCGGCTATCACGGCCCGCTCTACGCCGAGATCAGCCCGAAGACGTTTCCGGTGCTGGTCAGCGAGGGCTCGCGCCTCAGCCAGGTGCGCTTCCGCACCGGCGATGCCATCCTCAATGCCGACGAGCTCGATGCGCTGCATGCCGCCGAGCGCCTCGTCGACATCGACGATGCCGATCTCTCAGGCGGCGTCGCCGTTTCCGTCGATCTCTCCGGCGAGAAAGCCAGCGGCTTCGTCGGCTACCGCGCCAAGCGCCACACCGGCGTCGTCGACGTCGATCGCCGCGCCGGCTATTCCGTCGAGGACTTCTGGGAGCCGATCTCGGCCCGTCCCGACGGCAGCCTGATCCTCGATCCCGGCGAGTTCTACATCCTCGCCTCCAAGGAAGCCGTGCAGGTGCCGCCCGACTACGCCGCGGAGATGGTGCCGTTCGATCCGCTGGTCGGCGAATTCCGTGTGCATTATGCCGGATTCTTCGATCCCGGCTTCGGCTATGCCGGCGCCGGCGGGCTGGGATCGCGCGCCGTGCTGGAGGTGCGTTCGCGCGAAGTGCCGTTCATCCTCGAGCACGGCCAGATCGTCGGCCGCCTCGTCTACGAGAAGATGCTGGCCCGCCCCGACGCGATGTACGGCCAGCGCATCGGCTCGAACTACCAGGCCCAGGGCCTCAAACTATCGAAGCATTTCCGGGTGTAGCGCGATCCTGTAGCCCGGATGGAGCGCAAGCGTAATCCGGGGCAGTCTCACTTGTAGCGCGATCCCGGATTGCGCTCCGCTTCATCCGGGCTACGAGGTGACGGCATGAGCAATCCATCCGAACTCGACGCAAAGATCGCCGAAAACGTCGCGGATGCGCTGATCTATTCGGATCGCTCCGGCACGATCATGCGCTGGAACGGCGCCGCGACGACGCTGTTCGGCTTCTCCGCGGCGGAAGCGCTCGGCCAGAATCTCGACTTGATCATTCCCGAGCATCTGCGCGCCGCGCACTGGAAGGGCTTCGAGGCCGCACTCGCCAGCGGCGCGATGAAGCTTGCGGGCAAGCCGACGCTGACCCGCGCGCTACACAAGAGCGGACGCAAGCTCTACATCGAGATGACCTTCGCGCTGGTGCGGGATTCCGGCGGCAACGTGCTTGGATCCGTGGCGATGGCCCGCGATGTCACCGAGCGGGTCGAGCGCGAGCGCGCAGCCAGGACGCCGCCGCAAACTTCGTGATGCGGAATTGGCAGGCGATCGCGCAGGGCGCCCTGCACGGGCGTCATGTTGCCTGCCTGAAGGTGCAGTGACACACTCGATCAAAATCAAGGATCGGGAGCGAACATGGCCGCCGCCTCAGACGCCGCGCAGGAAGCCCAATGGAGGCGCTGGCGCGCGGTTGCCGACCTCTATCACGCCTACTTCACCGGCCTCATCCTCACCGTCGTCACGCGCCGTGGCACCGCCGATGCGGCGGAATTCGTCTTCCGCGTCTTCCGCCGCCAGCAGCAGGAGCGCTTCCTGCCCGGCCTCAGGAAGCTCGGGATCGATCATCTGCCGCCGGCGGTGGCGGCCGCGCAATATCACTATCTCTCCAACTGGATCGGCGGCGTACATGTCGAATACATGTATGAGAGCGATACCAAGGCCTGGATCCGCTATCCGCCGCCGCGCTGGATCTGGAAGGGCACCGCGATCTGCGGCGTGCCGGGCGAGGTGAGCCGCGCGATGCTGCGCGGCTGGCACGCCAACAACGGCGTTGCACTCGGTGATCTCAGGCTCGGCTTCGTCTGCACCAAGCAGAGCGTCGACGGCCAGGACGGGCTGGAAGGTTACTACCATCAATACGATCATCCGCTCGAGCTGGACCAGCGGCTCGTGTTCGCGCGTCATCTCGAAGCGCCGCTGTTCGATGCGAAGACCGCGCCGGCACTTCCCGTTGCGAGCTGGCCGAAGCCGCGCCTGGAGAAGGCCTATCGCAATTACGCGATGGAATATGTCCGCACTGCCGCGCCCGTGATGGTGCAGCTGTTCGGCCCGGAGGACGCCGGCTATCTGCTGCGGCTCACCGGCAAGCTGATCGGTATGCAATATTTCGACGAGGTTGCGGCGGCGCTGGCGATGGGGCGCGGTGGGAAAAGTGAATTCGCATCGTTCCTGAATGCGCTGTTCGCCGCGCAGGATGACGCGGCCGAGATGACGCAGTCCGAAGGCACGTTCGAACTCCGCCAGCGGAGCTGGAAGCTGATGGACGACGTCGCCGATGATCATCCCGCCTGCGCCAAGGTGCTGGAGGGACTGTTCGAAGGCCTCGCTGCCGGGTGCGGCCGGCATATCGCCGTGCATGTGCGCCCCGCCGCCGGCGGCCGCCGGCCGTTGGTCTGGACGATCGAATAGCGTTCATCCGTCGAAATGCACTGCCGCAGGGCACGCCTGCATCTGGCGCAGGAGGAAGCGCTCCGCATCGTGCTAACACGGCCTCGCTGCGCCCTGCGCGCGAACAAATTGATCGGCACACCTATGCATTGCCGTGCCGCAAATGGCGCCCGTGCCCGGAGGGGACATGTCCGACATCGCCGAAATCCCGGTCGATGAACAAGAGCGTCCGCTGCCGCCGCCCCCGCGGCCGGTGCGAAGCGCGCTGGTGGACGGGCCGATCCTGCGCACGCTGCTGTCGCTTGCCTGGCCCAACGTGATCGCGCTGTCGGCCGGCACCTGCACGGTGATCGCCGAGACCTCCTATATCGGCCGGCTCGGCGTCGAGGCGCTGGCGGCGATGGCGCTGGTGTTCCCGACCATCATCCTGACCATGACGATGTCGGGCGGCGCGATGGGCGGTGCGGTGGCATCCGCCATTGCACGCGCGCTCGGTGCCGGCGATCGCGAGCGCGCGGCCACGCTCGCCATGCATGCGATGCTGATCGGCATCAGCTTCGGCCTCGTCTTCATGCTGGGCATGCTGATCTTCGGGCCGAAAGTGCTCGAGATGCTCGGCGGCCGCGGCGATGTGCTGACCCATGCGATCGCCTACACGCAGGTGTTCTTCGGCGGCGCCGTGCTGCCCTGGCTGCTCAACACCATGGCCGGCGTGCTGCGCGGCACCGGCAACATGAAGCTGCCCTCGTTCCTCATCCTCAACTCCGCGGCCTGGCAGATCGTGCTCGGCGGCACGCTCGGCCTCGGGCTCGGTCCGGTGCCGCAGTTCGGCATGCGCGGCGTCGCGGCCGGCGCGCTGATCGCCTATTCCATGAACATCTGCATCATGGGCTGGGTCCTGTTCTCCGGGCGCGCGCGCGTCACGCCGAAGCTGCGCGGCCTGCGCATCCAATGGGCGATGTTTTTCGACATCCTGAAGGTCGGCGCCATCGCCTGCTTCTCGCCGCTGCAATCGGTGCTGACGATCTCGATCTTCACCCACATGCTGGCGCAGTTCGGCACCGCGATCCTCGCCGGTTACGGTATCGGCGCGCGGCTGGAATTCCTGCTGACCTCGATCGCGTTCTCGTTCGGCATCGCCTGCGTGCCGATGGTCGGGATGGCGATCGGCGCCGGCAACATCGCGCGGGCCCGGCGCGTCGCCTGGATCGCCAGCGTCGCCGCTTTCGCCGCCGTCGGCGCGCCGGCCTGCGTCGTCGCGGTGTTTCCCGATCTCTGGATCAACATCTTCACCGACAGCGCGGCCGTGCGTGCGGCGAGCCATCAATATCTGTCGACGGTCGGACCGTTCTACGCGTTCTTCGGCATTGCCACGGTGATGTATTTCTCGTCGCAAGGCGCCGCCAAGGTGATTGGGCCGGTGCTGGCGCAGACGGCGCGGTTGGTCTACATCTCCGCCGCAGGCTGGTGGCTGTCGACCCACGGGGCCAGCGCGCAGAGCTACTTCTGGCTGGCCGCAAGCTCGATGGTCCTGCTCGGCCTGCTCTCGTCCTCCAGCGTCCTGCTGACGCGCTGGGGGCCGCGCGCGAGCGCGCCCGCGATCAGGCCAGCACTATCAGGCGCCGACTAAAGCGCGATGATCGCGCTTTAGGTTGTTGTTTGAGAATGATGCTTTCGGAAGACCGCTACACTCTTTTCCGGATCATGCTCTAGCGATGCCGATGGCGGCGATGGCCGCTGCCGCCGACATTGGCGAGCCGCATCAGTTGCGGGATCATCGCCATCATGTCGCCGCCTCCGGCGCCGCCGAGCATGCCCATGATCTCGCCACCGCCGCCGCCGAAGCCGGCCGGGATGGTGCCGCCGCTCATCGGCGCGTAGCCGCCGTAATTCGGCGCGCCGAAGCCGCCGCCGAGATTGCCGGCGGAGAGGCCATTCAGGCCGCCGCCCATCATGCCACCGAGACCACCGAGCCCGCCGCCGCCATTCTCCATCATGCGGCTCATCATCGGGCCCATGGTCTGCATCATCATGGCGAAGCGGCGCTTGCCCATCTTCGCCTTCATCATCTCCAGCATCGGCGCCATCTGCGTCATCATGTCCTCGCTGCCTCCCCCGCCGAACCCCGCGAGCTGCGCCTTCGCGGGCGTGCTTGCGACGGAAAACAGCAGCAGCACGGCGGCTGCCTGGCAGATCACCTTGTCCGCACCTCTCATGGCATGCTCCTCGCGTGCGCAGGCCCGCCGGGAGAGCGGAGCCAACCGGACGCACGCCGCCATGGTTACGGCTGGCGAGGGCGCCGCTCTGTGAGAAAACTCACGGAGCCGCAGAGCCTGGAGGGCAGCTCACGCCGCAGCGGGCGGGAAGGCCTTGTGCAAGGCGGTCTCGGCCTGGCGGGTCTGTTCCTCGACATAGGCAGCAAGCTCGTTCGGCAGCATGTCGATGATCCAGACCAGGCGGCTTGTCCGCTCGCCGTCGGCGATCACCTGAACCGAGGCGCTGTAATGCTTCAGCCGCTCGTTGCTGATGGCATAGACGAGACGGTGCTTCACCTCGTCGCAAGCGACCAGCACCTCACGCGCCACCGAACCGTTGGCGAAGGTGACGATTCGCGCATCGCCGTCGAGCGTGCAGGCGGTGACGAAGCCCGGCACCAGCCGCTCATGCAGCGCACCGAAGTCGCGCACGGCGTCCCAGACGTCGCGCGCGGGGGCGTTGAGGGAGATGTCGTTGTGGATGGTGGCCATGGGATTTCCTCAAAATCAGTCTTGTAGAGTGGGCAAAGGCGCGTAGCGCCGTGCCCACCATTTGAATTGACGTGGGCAGTCGGTGGGCACGCTTCCGCCTCCGCTCTTCGAGCTACGGCGGAGAAGTCGCTTTGCCCCCTACGAGATCTCGTGAGCGTCACGTGCAAACCGCCTCGACATTGTTGCCATCGGGGTCGATCAGGAACGCTGCGTAATAGGTCGGGCTGTAATCCTTGCGCGGCCCGGCGCCGCCATTGTCGCGGCCGCCGCTCTTCAGGCCTTCGCTGTGGAACGCCTTGACCGCGTCATGGCTCCCGGCGCGGAACGCAATATGCGCGCCGTCGGCCTTGCGTCCCTTGTTGAGATGCAGCCACAGCGCCGGCTCGCCCTTCGGACCGAAGCCGGCATAGCCGTCGCCGCTCGAGCACAGCATGTAGCCGAGCGGGGCGAGCACCGCGGTGTAGAAGCGCGTGGCGGCGTCGAGATCGGCAACGCGCAGTCCGATGTGGTCATACATGGTCGTCTCCATTGCAAGGCGCGCCGCGACTGGCGCGCGCTGGAGCCGACCCTAGTCAGTTGAGGGCGATCCGCTCTTGGAGAATCTTGCGCTCGCCCTTCGACGCTTGCCGGAACTTCGTCGGCGATACGCCGGCGGCGCGGTGGAACGTGCGGACGAAATTGGAGAGATCGCCGAAGCCGACGTCATAGGCGACATCGGTGACCGCGATGTCGTCATCCGCGAGCAGCCGTGCCGCGTGGCGCAGCCGCGAGCGCACGAGATATTGATGCGGGGTGACGCCGAGCACGCCGGAGAACAGCCGGAGGAAATGGAACGGACTGAGGCCGGCCTGCTTCGCGGCCTGTTCGAGATCGACCTCGGCGTGGGAATTGTCGTCGATCCATAGCGCGGCCTCCACCGCGCGGCGGCGGTCGCGCGCGGTGGGCGTGGCCGGCTTGCGCGGCTTGCCCGAAACGACGTCGACGAAGCGGCCGGCCAGGATCTGGCCGACCTCGTCGAGGCCGATGTCGCTGTTGCCATCTGCCGCCGTCTGGGCGAGCTCGCCCAAGACCATCAATTCCGGCAGCGGCGGCGTGGCGCCGACCCGCCAGATCTCGCGCCGTCCACCGAGGGCATCGACCATGTCCTCGCTGAAGAAGAATCCGAGGCAGACATCGCCGCTGACATGCTCATGCGTGCAGGTGTATTCCTCGCCGGGCGCGCCGACCAGCATCGAGCCCGCCACCAGGTCGAAGAACCCGGCACGGCACCGGCATCCGAAGCTGCCCGCGCGCACATAGGCGATGGAATGCCCGGTGCGGCATTCGGCAAATGGCATATCGTCCGGTCCCGCGTCGCAGCGGAACTCACAGACCGTGATCGATTGTGTCGTCAGCAGCGTGGTCGCGTCCATGCCGCCTTATCTAGGCATGATCCGGAAAAGTGTCAGCGGTTTTCCGACGAGATCATGCCCAAAAATAAAACTGAGGTGCGATCAAGTTCGCCCCTCAATTGGGGGCACGGGGCGGGGCAACGGGCAGCAGCACCTCGAACAGCGTCTTGCTGGCGACGGGGTGGGCGCCCTCCAGCGCCAGCAGCCGCCGCTTGGAGATCACCCCGCCATAGGGCGAGGGCCGGTCGGCGTAGTTGCCGGCCTCCAGCACCCGGTGGCAGGGCACGATCAGCATGTAGGGATTCTTGGCGATCGCCTGCGCCACCGAATGCGCGGCGCCTGAGGCGCCCAGCGCCTTGGCGATCTCGTGATAGGTGCGCGTCTCCCCGCGCGGAATCGAGCAGGCGAACTCATAGACGCGCCGGTTGAAGCCGGGCACGCCGCCGGCATCCAGGCTGACCTCGGAAAAGTCGGGGTCGCCGCCTTGCAGCAGGCCCACGATGCCCTCGATCGCAAGCTCGGCATTTTCGGACGGCCGCTGCTCGCGCGCCTCGGGATGGGCCTGGAAAATCCGGCGGCGGGTGTCGATCTCCCGCGCCTCCGGCAATTGCACGGCAACGACGCCGGTGCTGCTCCAGATGATGCCGCAACGACCGATGACCGTGTCGAATATCGAATAGCCGCGCCCCACCATGCACACGCCCCACTCAGTGCACGTTTCGCCCCAGACATCCAATCATAACACCGCCACAATCCGGCGCACCTGGAATCTTATCAGGACGTTAACAACTGTCGGGCCGGGCGCGCCAAACCGCTTGGCGGCAGGCGCCGTCTCGGCTAATCAGGACGGGCGCGGAGCAGCGCATCTGCGGGCGTAGTTCAATGGTAGAACGGCAGCTTCCCAAGCTGCATACGAGGGTTCGATTCCCTTCGCCCGCTCCAAAATTCGCAAGCGATTTCATCGAATTGCCGCTCTACTATTGATCTCTCCGTTCCCACGTTCCCCAACACGTTCCCTAGTTTTCGTTCTCGTCCTGTTTTCGCGCCCGGTGCAGCTGGCGAAGCTCTGCAACGTGTCGCGATTTTCCGATCGTGCCGCGAATGTAGCGGCGGGTTGTCGACTGCTGAGTGTGCCCAGCCGACGACTGGATCTCCTCGATCGGCGCCAACGCATCATCCGCTTCCGAAATTGCGCCAGCGCGCGCGTGTGAGTTCTTCACCTCGTCGGGAATTCCAGCCGATCGCGCGATCACGCGCCATTCCCGCGCATAGGCATCTTCCGCGTAGGGCCGGCCGCTGTTCTCGTCGATGATCAGTGGACCGACTCGCTTGTCGGCCGGCACCAGCGGCAACACTTGCAGCACGAGAGGGCAGAGATTCAGATCAGCGACGACCGTCGCGCCGGTCTTGGTGGTGTCCTTTTTGATCACCATCGACGGAGGAATATCCGCCCACGTCAAACCGCTCACCCAGCGATTGCCGTTGAGCACGATCCCCACGTCATGCGATCCGTCAGTGATCGGCTCCCATTCTCCGATAACGTCTTTCTGGCGCATCATCGTTTCGAACTGCAGAGCTGTGCCCAACGCGAGCGAAATCCTACCGGCGCTGATCGCTGCAGGAACGAACGCCTCGACGTGGTGCAGCTCGAGCTTTAGTCGCGATCGAGTGCCGCCCTTGAAGCGCATCTTGGATAAGATCCCGTGCAGCCGCTCACAATGCGGCAGCTCGGCCGCGGCGCCGAACGTCACCATCTGCCGCAGCAGCTTGATGATCTTTACGGCGCGATCGACACGCTCTTTTCCGCCCGGCTTTTTGGGTTGCTTCGCGGCTTCGTACCACCGCTTGAAATCGGTATTACCGAGCGAGGCGAGCGAGCGCGCTCCGAAGGCATTCTCGATCGTCTTCAGAATGCGGGTCTCACGATCACGCCAATTCCACTTGTGCTCGAGGAGCCGCCTGGAACGTAAACCGCATTCCCCCACACGTCATAATCTCCAGGAGCGAGCGACACGCTGACAAGGTTGACCGGAGTGTTCGTCGTTCCAAACGACACGCCAGGAGACACGCTCGTGGTCGCGCTGCCGTACTCGCCGACGTAGCCAGATGCGGCACTGTCGTTGGTATTGCTGCCCTGGACGGGGATCCCGCCGCTGCCCGATCGTGATAGGGCGCCGGTCGTGTCGGCAATCAGCAGCGCCGAGTCCTGGATCACCTTACCAGTGGTCGCATCGAAACGCGCGGCCGCGTTGTCCGTTGCGGACGTAGGCCCGTCGACGTCGCCAGATCCTGCCGGGCCGGCCGGTCCCACGTCGCCCTTCTCGGCCAGCAATTCCCAATAGGTCGCGTTCGGTGGTGCGTGCCCGGATCCGGCGGTCTCATTGCTCCAGATGTAGGACGACCCTGCGTCGGTCACGACGTCGCCGACCGAGTAGGTCGTCGCGCCGCTATACGCCCCTGTAAACCGAAAGCCGCGATAGATTCCGAGGTAGGTCCAGACGCCGCCGCTCATGACCCAGACCTTGCCGGTCGACGGCTGGATCGCGGTCTGATCATCCTCGCCGAGCGACGGATCCGGAACGGTCTCGTCGTCGCTGACCACGACCGGGATCTCGCGCGCGTTGAGCGCGATCACAAGCCTGTTGACGGTGGTCAACGCCTCGGCGCCGGCGAACCGCTGCGGCGAGACCTGCCAGATCTTATAGGCGACGCCTGACTGCGCGCCGCCGCCCCAGGGCGGGATCGTGAGCTCGCCGCTGTCGACGACGTCGGAAATGATCGACTGAAAATTACCGACCTGAAGAATGTCGCCAGGCTTGGCGCTGCCGTCCGTCCAGATGACGCCGGCGCCAGTCACGACGGTGCCGCCATCAGCGACGGAGACGGTCCCGGTTGAATAGCTCGTCAGTGCGGTCATTGAGATTTTTCCCTCGCTTCAAGGATTGCATTTGCTTCCGCGCTTGGAAGCCACTCGCCGTCGACCTTCTGCCAAATCTTGCCCGTCGACGGTTGCAAGGCGACCAGGCCGATCGCATCTCGAGGCGGCTCGGTAAGTTCAGGCGGAAGGTTGTGAAGCTCGATTTTCATTTGTGGTTGCCCTATTTGAGCTGGGCGCCTTTGCGTGCACCCGCATCGGAAGCACGGGCGGCCCTTCGTTCCGATCGAAGAGCCGCCCAGCTTAGGCCAGCCTTGCATCCTTGAACCCTGCTACGTCACTCGGGGCGGGCAGGATGCGAGCCGTTGTTCGCCGGGCTGCAGCAGCGTCAATGTCTGCCCCGAATTTCGATCAGACGCCTGCGCCGGCAGGGAATGCGCCGTGCACGAAAGCTGCCGGCCGCTTGACGGCCATCGCGAGCCGCTCCTCGGCGCGAACCGTGAGCATGTTCTTGATGAAGTTGTCGCGATCTTCCGAGCTGACGAGCACCTCGGCGTCGAGGCGATCGAAGATCTGCGCGCCGTCGAGGAAGGCGCCGACCAGGAATTCGCCGGCAGCCATGGCCGGCGTTCCGACAACCGGCCGCCCCCAGATCGTGGTAATCGGCGGTCCGAACGGTCCGCCGCCGATGTAACGATCGTCGCCGTCCTTGATGATCTTCAGCGACTCGAGGTCGTTGTTGTTCATCACGATGCCGGTGGCCGGCAGCAGCGCGACCTCGCTTTGCGCGATCGCATGGCCGGGCGTGGTGCGGCATGGCGAGGCTTGGTCGGCGGGTCATTCGCAGGCTCCGGCCGTGCCGCAGATTGCGGCTCGGACATTTCTGCAACACCCATCGCCAGATAGTATTTCCTGCCATCCCATTGGCCGCGGCCACCCGGTCGTGTCTCGACACGAACCAGGCCGAGCTTTACGAGCGCTTTAAGGCGCCGCTGGACGGTGTCGACGCTTTGCTCGGTGTCCCTGGCTAGGGTCTCCTGCGTGGGCCAGCAGACGCCATCTGGGCCGGCGTAGTTCGCCAGGGCGTACAAGGTTATTTTGTTCGAAGCTGAGCCAGTTACCTGCTTTGCAGCCCATGCAGTGGCCTGCCAGCTCATGACTGATCGCCCTCGCGGGCCTGGCAGATCGGCTCAAGCAACTCGGCCAGGAAGCGCGCCCGGACGGTCGGGCGAGTAGCGCGCCACACAGCGCGCAGTGTTCGGAGCTCGTCGGCTGAGCCGCTGGCCCGCAGCATCCCCTCCCGGATCCGCTGCCGTACCACCGGATCGGCCATGCGCGCCTTGGTCGCTTCAGCGATCTTGTCTCGCTCGGCAGGGTCGCGCAGTTGTCCGCGCCTGGTCGCGGCAATCTTGGAGCAGGTCTCTTGGCTGTGCTTCCAGCCGCCGGGCTTAGTCACTTCGTTCTCCGCTCAAATAGCGCGGGGAACGTGGTCAAGTTAGATCAACAGCTTAGCTCGGCTTCCCAAGCTGCATACGAGGGTTCGATTCCCTTCGCCCGCTCCAAAGCTTCCCTATTGCGTTTCCATCCGATCCAGGCTGGCGAGCCGCCCAGGCCCTGCGCAAAGATTCTAATATATTGGCTGCACGCTCTCGGCACGCGCACCCCGCCAGCCTTAAGCTCCGCTCGCCCTGATGGGTGCGGTCCTCGTGTCGGGCAATGTTCGGATGAAGGCCATGGACCAGCAGAAACTCGACCGCGCGATCGGTCGCCGCTTGAAGACGCTTCGCACGCAGGCGGGCATGACGTTGAACGAGCTGGCAGCGCGCTCCGGCGTCAGCCGGGCCATGATCGGGCGGGTGGAGCGGGCGCAGAGCAGCGCGACGGCGTCACTGCTCGGCCGGCTCTGCGCTGCGCTCGACGTGTCGCTGAGCGGTGTCGTCGCGCTCGCCGAGAAGCCTCCGGAGCGGCTGGTGCGCCTCGCCGACCAGCCGCATTGGCGCGATCCCGACAGCGGCTATCGAAGGCGGCACGCCTCGCCGACGGATGCGGCGAGCGGCATCGAGATCATCGTGGTCGATTTGCCGGCCGGCGCGCGGGTGCCCTACAGCCCCTGGGGCCGCAACGCCTTCACCCAGCAGCTCTTGATGCTGGAGGGCGCGATCGCCGTGCATATCGACGCCAAGGCGGTCCGCTTGCGCGAAGGCGACTGTCTGGATTTCGACGTGATGCGCGCGGTGATCTTCGAGAACGAAACCAAGCAGGACGCGCGTTACGTCATCATCACGCGGCGCGGAGCTTCATACGGGAAAATGTGATGTCGCTGATCGTGCGGGATGCCACGCTGGAGGATGCTGCCGATATCCTCACCATCTACAACTACGCCGCGCTCAACACCACGGCGGTCTGGACCGACGGCCCGTCGGATCTCGACTCGCGGCGTCAATGGATTCTCGCGCGGCAGCAGGCCGGCTATCCCGTGCTGGTCGCGATGAACGGCGGGGACGTCGTCGGCTTCGCCTCATTCGGCGATTTCCGTCCCTTTCCCGGCTATCGCCACACCGTGGAAAACTCGGTCTATGTCGACGAGCGGCACCACAGGGCGGGCATCGGGCGCAGCCTTGTCGCGGCGCTGATCGAGCGCGCCACCGCCATGAACAAGCACGCGATGATCGCCGGCATCGACGGCACCAATGCCGCCTCCATCGCACTGCACGCCTCGCTCGGCTTCGTCGAGGTCGCGCGCATGCCGGAGGTCGGCTGCAAGTTCGGCCGCTGGCTCGACCTCGTCTTCATGCAGAAGCAGCTTGCCAGCGATGTGAGGCCCTGACCATGCAGATCCGCACCGGCGACACTTTCGATCCCCGCGTCATCGCGCTGCTCGATCATCACGTCACGGCGGCGCGGGCGCAGACCGCGCCCGGCAGCGCGCATGCGCTCGATCTGGCGGGCCTTCGCGCCAGCGACGTCGCGTTCTGGACCGGTTGGGACGGCGAGCTGCTGGTTGCGACCGGTGCGCTGAAGACGCTCTCGGCTAGCCATGGCGAGGTGAAGTCGATGCACACGCTTCAGACCACGCGGCGGCGCGGCTTTGGCGGTGAGATGCTCCGCCACATCATCACGGAAGCCCGCGCGCGCGGCTTGGCGCGTCTCAGCCTCGAGACCGGCTCGTGGGACTATTTCAAGCCGGCGCATGCGCTCTACCGGGCGCACGGCTTCGTCCCGTGCGGCCCGTTCGAGGGCTACGCCGAGGATCCCAATAGCCTGTTCCTGACGCTGGATCTGACCGGCGGCTAGCTACGGCCCGGTGCAACCCGGGCTTGAAAGCATCGTCCTGCCCCTCAAAATGAGTTGCGTACCTCAAAACACCTCTGCTAGCCTTCAGCCATGGCCGAGACCCTGACCGCGACCGCGCTGACGCTGAAGGACATCGCCCGCGAGGCGGGCGTTAGCCTGGCGACGGTCGACCGCGTACTGCACAACCGGCCGGGGGTGCGGCCGGACACGGTGCGGCGCGTCCAGGCGGCGATCGAGCGCAATTCGTTCCAGCCCCATGTCGCCGCCGCCGAGCTCGCCCGCGGCCGCGCCCGCCGCTTTGCCTTCGTGATGCCGTCGGGGCCGAACCCGTTCATGCAGCAGATCGAGGCCTATCTCGGCGAGATGTCGGCCTGGCTCTCGGCCCGCCGTCTCAGCGTCGAAATGGTCGCAACCGACGTGTTCGATCCGTCCGTGCTTGCGGCCTCACTCGAGGCGCTGTCGGGCGATTACGACGGCGTCGCCGTGGTGGCGCTGGATCATCCGAGCGTCCGCGCCGCCATCAACGATCTCGTCGATGCCGGCACCAAGGTGGTGACCCTGGTGTCGGACGTGCCCTCGTCACGCCGTCACCATTATGTCGGCATCGACAACATCGCCGCGGGACGCACTGCAGGCGCGCTGGTCGGGCGGCTGGTCGGCCAGAGGTCCGGCAAGGTCGCGATCGTCGCGGGCTCGCAGGGCCTGCGCGACCACGCCGAGCGCATCTTCGGCTTCAACCAGGTGATGGCGTCGGAATTCCCCGACCTCAGCGTGCTGCCGGTGCTGGAAGGGCGCGATGAGGACGACCGTTCGGAACAGGTACTGGCGCGGCTGCTCGGCAGGCATGCCGACATCGTCGGCCTTTACAACGTCGGCGCCGGCACCCAGGGCGTCGCCAAGGCGTTGAGCGATGCCGGCCGCATGGAGGTGGTGTTCGTCGGTCACGACGTCACCATGCTGACGCGCCGGCTGCTGCTGCAGGGCGTGATGGATGCCGCGATCTCGCAGAACCCCGGACATGAGGCGCGCGCGGCCGTGCGCGTGCTGCTCGCGCTCGCCCGCGGCGAGCCGATCTTGCGCGAACAGGAGAAGATCAGGATCGACATCGTGATGCGGGACAATCTGCCCTAGCGGCAGGTGGATCTCGAACGGGCCGTAGTGGAGAGCGCGACGATCAAGATCGCGCATCGCAAAGGGCAAAGAGGAGGACGATTTGTATCTCGGACTGGACATCGGCACGTCCGGCGTCAAGGCGGTGCTCGTGAGCGAAGCCGGCGCGATCCTCGCGACGGCAACGCGCGAGCTCGTCCTGTCGCATCCGGCGCCGTTGTGGTCCGAGCAGGATCCTGAGTCCTGGGTCGATGCGGCGATCGGCGCGGTCGACGATCTCGCACGCCGCCATCCGCGCGAGGTGGCGCAGGTTCGCGGCATCGGCCTCTCGGGCCAGATGCATGGCGCGACGCTGCTGGACGAGGATGGCAAGCCGCTGCGCCCCGCGATCCTGTGGAACGACGGCCGCTCGCAGGCCGAATGCGCCATGCTGGAGCGGCGCTGTCCCTCGCTGCACGCGATCGCCGGCAATTTGGCGATGCCTGGTTTCACCGCGCCGAAGCTGCTCTGGGTGGCGCGGCACGAACACGACATTTTCGAGCGCGTTGCAAAGGTGCTGCTGCCCAAGGCCTATGTCCGCTATCGCCTGACCGGCGAAATGATCGAGGACATGTCCGACGCGGCGGGCACGCTGTGGCTCGATGTCGGCGAGCGGCGCTGGTCGGCCCTGCTGCTGCATGCCACCGGCCTCGATCTCCACCACATGCCGCGCCTCGTCGAGGGCAGCGAGGTCAGCGCGGTGCTCGCGCCGGACTACGCGCAGCGCTGGGGCATGGCGAAGAACGTCGTCGTCGCGGGCGGCGCCGGCGACAATGCCGCAAGCGCGATCGGGCTCGGCGCCATCGCGCCCGGCGATGCGTTCCTGTCGCTGGGGACATCCGGCGTCCTGTTCCGCGTCACCGATCGCTTCGCACCGGCGCCGGCGTCGGCCGTGCATGCCTTCTGCCACGCGCTGCCCGGCCTTTGGCACCAGATGGGTGTGATGTTGTCGGCCGCGGCCTCGCTCGCCTGGCTTGCCGATGTGATGCAGACGCCGGCCGCGGCGCTCCTGGCGCCGCTCGGCGAGCGCGTCGACGGGCCGAGCCCGATCAAATTCCTGCCCTATCTCGATGGCGAGCGGACGCCGCACAATGATGCCGCCGCGAGCGGCGCCCTCATCGGCCTGCGCGGTGCGACCGGGCGCAGCCGGATCGTGCAGGCCGTGCTCGAAGGCGTCGCCTTTGCCGCGCGCGACAATCTGGCGGCGCTGAGCGCGGCGAGCGGACCCATCTCCGAAGTGGATCTCGTCGGCGGCGGCTCGCGCTCGCCGCTCTGGGCGCAGATCTGCGCCGACGTGCTCGGCATTCCCGTCCACCGCGTCGAGGAGGGCGAGGTCGGGGCGGCGCTCGGTGCCTCCAGGCTCGGCCGGCTTGCTGCAACCGGCGAAGCGCCGGCCGAAATCTGCACCCGCCCGCGGCGGCTTGCGAGCTTCACGCCCCGCGCATCCGTGACCGCCGCCTATGACGAGGCCTATCGGCACTGGCGTGCGCTCTATCCCGCATTGAAGGAGACGATTTAAGTGAACGCGTCAGCCAAATTCTTCGATGCAAGCGCACCCGTCGCCTTTGCCGGTGAGGATGCCGCCTCTCCGCATGCCTTCCGCTGGTACGACAAGGACCGCATCGTCCACGGCCGCCGGCTCGAGGACCACTTACGCTTTGCGGTCTGCTACTGGCATTCGCTGTGCTGGCCGGGCGGCGATCCCTTCGGCGGCGAGACGTTCCTGCGGCCCTGGCATCACGGCACCGACGCGATGGCGCAGGCGCGCGCCAAGGCCGACGTCGCCTTCGAGCTGTTCCGCCTGCTCGACGTGCCCTTCTTCACCTTCCACGACGTCGACGCCGCGCCGGAGGGCGCGTCGCTCGCCGAGTCCGTCGCCAATCTCAACGCGATCGCCGATCTGTTCGAACAGAAGATGGCATCAGCCAAGGTCCGCCTGCTCTGGGGCACGGCAAACCTGTTCACGCATCGTCGCTACATGGCGGGCGCCGCGACCAATCCGGACCCCGAGATCTTCACCTATGCCGCCGGCCAGGTCCGCGCCGCGCTGGAGGTGACGCACCGCCTCGGCGGCCAGAACTACGTGCTGTGGGGCGGCCGCGAGGGCTATGAGACGCTGCTCAACACCGATCTCAAGCGCGAGCTCGACCAGCTGGGCCGCTTCGTCTCGCTCGTCGTCGAGCACAAGCACAGAATAGGCTTCAAGGGCCCGATCCTGATCGAGCCGAAGCCGAAGGAGCCGACCAAGCATCAGTATGATTTCGACGTTGCCACCTGCTACGGCTTCCTCGAACGCTACGACCTCCTGAACGACGTCAAGCTCAACATCGAGCAGAACCACGCCATCCTCGCCGGGCACTCCTTCCATCACGAGGTCGCGCTCGCCGAGGCGCTCGGCGTGTTCGGCTCGCTCGACATCAACCGCGGCGACGACCTGCTCGGCTGGGACACCGACCAGTTCGCGATGAACGTGCCGGAACTGGCGCTGGTGTTCCACGAGATCCTCAATCGCGGCGGCTTCACCTCGGGCGGGCTCAACTTCGACGCAAAAATCCGGCGGCAATCGATCGACCCGGATGATCTCATCCACGCCCATGTCGGCTCGATGGATGCCTGCGCCCGCGCGTTTCTCGCCGCCGCCAACATGCTGGATGGCGGCGTGCTCACCGCCCCGCTCGCGAAACGCTATGACGGATGGTCCGGCTCCGAGGGCCGCGCCATTCTCGGCGGCCAGCGCTCGCTCGCCGATCTCGCCGACCGCGCGCTTCAACCCGGCTTCGACCCGCAGCCGCGCTCGGGCCGGCAGGAATATCTGGAATCCCTGGTCAACCGTCACGTCTGAGGAGGTCCATCGATGGCACATGCTGACGCGACCCCGGTCCTCGAACTCCAGGGCATCGGCAAGGAGTTCGGCGCCATCCGCGCGCTGCACGACGTCGACATGCAGGTCCTGCCGGGCGAGGTGGTCGGCCTGATGGGCGACAACGGCGCGGGCAAGTCGACGCTGGTCAAGATCATCGCCGGTAATTTCCGTCCCAGCCATGGCGAGATCCGCTTCGCCGGCAATGCGGTCCATTTCAACCGGCCCGTCGATGCGCGCGGCGTCGGCATCGAGGTCGTCTATCAGGACCTCGCGCTCGCCGACAATCTGACGGCCGCCGCGAACGTGTTCCTCGGCCGAGAGCTGAAGCGCAAGTTCGGACCCATTGCCCTGCTCGACCACAAGGCGATGGCGGCGCGCGCGCTGGAGCTGTTCGGCGAGCTGCGCTCGGAAACGCGCCCCGACGATCTCGTCAAGCAGATGTCGGGCGGCCAGCGTCAGGCCGTCGCGATCGCGCGGACGCGGCTCTCCAATGCGCGGCTGGTGATGATGGACGAGCCGACCGCCGCGATCTCGGTGCGCCAGGTCGAGCAGGTGCTCGGCCTGATCCATCGGCTGAAGGAGCAGGGCGTCGCCGTGATGCTGATCTCGCACCGCATGCCCGACGTGTTCGCGGTGTGCGACCGCGTCATCGTCATGCGCCGGGGCGAGAAGCGGGCGGACAAACCGATCCAGGAGACGAGCCCGGAGGAAATCACCGCCCTCATCACTGGCGCGAAGGAGGCGGCGTGATGGCCATGCCCTTGGAATCCCCGATCGCCTTCTCGAATGTCGGCAAGATCAAATGGTGGCAGCGTGGCATCTTCGCCTCCCAGACCGGCTATGTGCTGCTGGCGCTCGCCGTGCTGCTGGTGATCATGCATTTCGCCAGTCCCTATTTCTTCACCGAAGGCAATATGCAGAACGTGGCGAAGAACTTTTCCTTCATCGCCATCGCGACGCTCGGCGTCACCTTCGTCATCATCACCGGCGGCATCGATTTGTCGGTGGGATCGATGATGTGCTTCTCGGCCATGATCACCTCGATGGTCATGACCGAGCTGTCGGCGCCCGGCTCGCCGCTGGTGCACCTGGCGGCCGACGGCAAGACCGTGCTGGCCAACGTGCCGGGCCTGATCCTGCTGGTCTCGATCCTTGCGGGACTCGGCGTTGCGCTGATCGCGGGGCTCGTCAACGGCTTCTGCATCGCCGTGCTCGGCCTGTCGCCCTTCGTCACCACGCTCGGCATGCTCTCGATCGTGCGCGGGCTCGGCTATGTCGTCTCCAACGGCCGCGGCAGCTTTCCGGGCGGGCCTGATGCCGACTATTTTTACGCGGCGACATCGGGCGACGTGCTCGGCGTGCCCGTGCCCTTCATCTATCTCGTGATCCTCGCGCTGGCGATGGCCGTGGTCCTGCACCACAGCGCGTTCGGCCGTCACGTCTTCGCGCTTGGCGGCAACGAGAAGGCGGCCGAGCTCACCGGCATTCCCGTCGTGCGGGTCAAGATCGAGGTCTATGTGATCTGCGCGCTCGCTGCCGGCCTGCAGGGCATCATCATCTCCGGCTGGCTCGGCTCGGCGCCCGCCAACATGGCGACGTCCTACGAGCTCAACGTGATCGCGGCGGCCGTGATCGGCGGCGCAAACCTCGCCGGCGGCATCGGCGGTCCGCTCGGGGCCATCGTCGGCTGCGTGCTGCTGGAGGTGATCCGCAACGGCCTCGTGCTGGCGCAGGTCTCCTCCTACTGGCAGCAAACGCTGGTGGGCGTGATCATCATCCTGGCCGTGCTGGTCGACCGCATCCGCTCGCGGATGAGCTGAATTGTCGTCATCTCGGGAAGACCAACAACATGCCGCCTGTCCGCTTCCCGGGCACTTCCAAGAGGATAGGCACCAAACAAGGGTGGAGGAGACAATGAGGAAATTTCTTCTGGCCGGCATCGCCGTCGCAATGATGGCAACGCCGGCATTCGCCGCGAACTACCGTTTCGTGATCGTGCCCAAGGCGATGAACAATCCGTTCTTCGACTTCGCGCGCGACGGCTGCCTCAAGCGGGCCAAGGAGCTCGGCAACATCGAGTGCATCTACAAGGGCCCGGTCGAGCACGAGCCGGCGACGCAGGCCCAGATCATCCAGGACTTCGTCACCCAGAAGGTCGACGGCCTCGCCATCTCGGTGGCCGACGTCGCGGCCATGACCAAGTCGATCGAGGCGGCGACCGTGGCCGGCATCCCCGTCATCACCTTCGATGCCGATGCGCCCGGCTCCAAGCGCATCGCCTATATCGGCACCAACAACAAGGAGTTCGGCGTCGCCCTCGGCAAGCAATTGCTGAAGATGCGGCCCGACGGCGGCAAATACGCCATGGTCTCCGGCGGCCCCGGCGCCAAGAACCTCGCCGAGCGCGTCGACGGCGTGCGCGAGGCGCTGAAGGGCTCGAAATGGGCCGAGGTCGCGGGCTCCCCGACCTTCTGCAACGACGATCCGGCTCTCGCGGTCCAGCAGATGACGGATATGCGCACCGCAACGCCCGATCTCGCCGCCATCGTTCCCATCGGCGGCTGGCCGATGTTCGCGCCCGAAGGCTTCAAGGCCTTCGCCAGCAGGAACAAGAAGGACATCGATTCCGGCAAGTTCACGCTCGTCGTCGCCGATACGCTGAAGATGCAGCTCGAGCTGCTGCGCGACGGCTACGCCAATGCACTGGTCGGCCAGCGTCCGTTCGAGATGGGCGAGAAGGCGATGGACACGCTGCTCGCCATCAAGAAGGGCGAGAAGGTGCCGGAGATCGTCTACACCGGCCTCGACCTCGTCACCAAGGACAACGTCGCGCAGATGTTGAAGTAGGAGCGTCGCCAGCCCCGCGTTCCTGCATGCCTCCCCCGCTTGCGATTTTCGCAAGCGGGGGAGATGATTTGGACTGTTGGAATGAAGACAAGGCAATGGGAATGAAGCGCTCGCGGCTCGGCTCGCTCGACGTCACCTCACTCGGTCTCGGTTCCGCCCCGCTCGGCGGATTGTTCACCCCCGTCACCGAGGCCGATGCGCAAGCGACGATCGCGCGCGCCTGGTCCGCGGGAGTGCGCTTCTTCGATACCGCACCGCTCTACGGCTTTGGTCTTGCCGAGCGGCGACTCGGCGCGTTCCTGCGGCAACAGAAGCGCGACTCCTACGCCATCTCGACCAAGGTCGGCCGCCTGCTGCGTGCGCCCGATGGCGGCGCCACCGAGGACGAGCATTACAAGGGCACGCCGCGCGAACGGCCGGTGTTCGATTTCAGTTATGACGGCGTGATGCGCTCGGTGGAGGAGAGTCTTGCCCGTCTCGGGCTCGACCGCGTCGACGTCCTGCTCGTGCACGACCCTGACGATCACTATGACGAAGCCGTCACCGGTGCCTTCCGCGCGCTGCAGCGCCTGCGCGCCGATGGCACGGTCAAGGCGATCGGCGCCGGCATGAACCAGTCGGAGATGCCGGTCCGCTTCGCCGAAGCCGTGCCGGTCGACTGCTTCCTGCTCGCCGGCCGCTACACGCTGCTCGACCAGGGCGCGCTGGACGCGTTGTTTCCGGTCTGCACGGCGAAGGGCATCGGCATCCTCCTGGGCGGCATCTACAACAGCGGCATCCTGGCCAATCCGCATGCGGGCGCGAAGTTCAACTATCGGGATGCCGATGCGGCGCTGGTGGCGCGGGCGCTCGAACTCGACGCGCTCTGCCGCAAGCATGGCACCGAGCTGAAGGCCGCCGCGCTGCAGTTCTGCATGGCGCATCCGGCGGTCACGGTCGCCGTGATGGGTGCGCGCAATGCGGGCGAGGTCGCCGACAACATCGCGATGTCGGAGAGGGCGGTGCCGGCCGCGTTCTGGCAGGAGCTGCGCGCGCGAAACCTCGTCGATGCGCGTGCGCCGCTGCCGGGCGGAGCGTGAGGCATGATCATCGACGCCCACCAGCATTTCTGGGATCCCGCGCGTGCCGATTATCCGTGGATGGCGGCGGACGAGCTCGCGCCGATCCGGCGTGCTTTCGGTCCTGCCGATCTCGCGCCGCTGCTGAAAGCGAACGGCATCGATGCCAGCATCGTGGTGCAATGCCGCTCCTCCCTGGAGGAGACCGAGGAATTCTTGGCGATTGCACATGCCACACCGTCGGTGATCGGTGTCGTTGGTTGGGCCGACCTGACGGACGGCGCGCTCGGCGACACGCTCGACCGGTTGCGCGGCTTGCCGGGCGGGGACAAGCTCGTCGGCATCCGCCACCAGGTGCATGACGAGACAGATCCCGATTGGCTGCTGCGCGAGGACGTCCAGCGCGGCCTCACCGCCGTGTTCGCGCGCGATCTCGCCTACGATGTCCTCGTCCGCAGCCGCGAGCTGCCCGCCGCGATCGCCATCGCGCAGGCCTTTCCGCAGGCGCGCTTCGTGCTCGACCACGCGGCCAAGCCGCCGATCGCCGATGGTGGAAGCTCCGAATGGTCCGATCGCATCAGGGCGCTCGGGGCGTGCGGCAATGTCTGGTGCAAGATCTCCGGGCTCGCGACCGAGGCGATCTGGAACGATTGGGACGCGGAGCGCCTGTTTCCGTTCGTCGCGCATGCCGCAAGCTGTTTCGGCGAGGACAGGCTGATCTTCGGCTCGGACTGGCCGGTGTGCCTGCTTGCGGGAAGCTATGGCGAGATCAAGAACGCGCTGGAAACCTGCCTGGCCAGGCTTGGCTTGCAGGTGCGGGACAAGGCGTTTGGGGTGAATGCCGCGCGGGCGTATCGGCTGGCGATCGCGCCTTAGCGCGATACGCAGGTTTCCTTCCTCTCCTGACAGCGCAGGAGAGGAGAGGTGGCGAGAGGCTTCGGCCTACTCCGACATCGGCTTGTCGGAGATGTCCCAGTCCTTGCCGGTGAAGGTGGAGATGAAGAGCGTCTTCATCGGCGTGTAGTCCTCGGGCGTGTAGTCGTAGGTGACGCCGTCCAGGAAATAGGGCGAGTGGAAGCCCTTGAGGTTGGAGGCCTGCTTCAACACGTTGGCGCGGGTGAGGTCGTCGCCGCAGCGCCGCAGAATCTCGCCCATGGTCACCGCCTGGCCGTAGCCGGCGAAGGCGATGGTGTTGTCGGGGTCGATGGCCGGGGTGTACTTCTTGCGCAATTCCTCGAACGCCATCACGTCGGGGTCCTTCTCCCATTTGGGCAGGCCGACCTCCTTGTTATAGCGGATGGCGACGATGCCGGTGGCGTTCTCGAGCCCCGCGGCATTGAGGATCGAGCGGCCGGTCGAGCCCGCGGAAAGAAGCTGCAGCGGCTTCCAGCCGAGCTCGGCGACTTTCCGGATCGACTGCGACGACGCCTTGCCGGTCGAGATGTTGTAGAATACGTCGGCGCCCGACTTCGAGAGGTTGATGAGCTGGGAATCGACGGTCGGCTCGGTCAGATCATAGGTCTGCTCCATGATCACCTTTGCGGTGCCGCCGGCGTCTTCCAGAACCTTCTTGAAGGGACCGAGGAAGTCGCGACCAAAGTCGTCGTTCTGGTAGAGGATGCCGATCTTGGCGTTCGGCTTCACACTGACGACGTGGCGGGCCAGGATGCGCGCCTCGGTCGGATAGAGCGGCAGGCCCGCCATCGTCCATTTGAACTCCTTCGGGTTGTTCCACTTCGATGCGCCGGTATTGAGCAGCAGCTGCGGCACGCCCTTGGAGTTCAGATATTTGTGCACGGCGGTCTGCGGCGCGGTGCCGAGCGAGCCGTAGAGCGCGAGCACCTCCTCCTGCTCGACCAGGCGCCGCGTGGCCTCGACGCATTTCGGCGCGCTATAGGCGTCGTCCATGGTCAGGAACTTGACCTTGCGTCCGTTGATGCCGCCCTTCTCGTTCAGCATCTGGAAGTAGGCTTCGCCGATGCGCCCCAGCACGCCGTAGAGCGAGCCGGGACCGGAATGCGGCACGGTCTGCCCGATCTTGATCTCGGTGTCGCTGGCGCCCGCATCGTATTTTTTCTCTGCGGCCCAGACGTAGGGCGCGGGCAGGGTGGATGCGGCGATGGTGGCGAGCGCGGCGGCGCTGAAATCGCGCCGCGATGGATTCTTCGTCATTATTTGTTTCTCCCTAGCGCGCGCATTGTGCTGGCATCGCAGCTCGGCTCGCAAGTGGGAAGTCGCAACTTTGCGACGCAATGACGTTCAAATCGCGGGACGCTTAGCGCCTAGACTCAAGTTTTCTCGGCGACGACGACGAGGCCGCGCACCGGCTCGTTGTTCTCGATGCGCGGTGAGGCCGCCTGCAATGTCAGAAGCTTCAGCCCGGCCCTGACCAGCGCGCTCCGCACATATTCCGCTGCATGGGCATAGCGCAAGCCTTCGCCGAGTATGATGCCGTTGCCATCGTGGGTCTCGAGCGTGAAGGCGAGCACGCCGCCCGCTGCAAGCACGCGCCTTGCTTCCGTCAGCACCGGTGCGAGATCCGACAGATACACAAATGCGTCCGCCGCAATCATCAGGTTCGCGCTTGCATTGGGCTTGCCGCGCAAGCCATCGATCATGTCGGCGACTTCGAGCTCAGCGTACAGACCCGTCGCGCGCGCCTCCTTGATCATGCCGGACGACAGGTCGATGCCGGTGAAATGATCGACCTGCTTGGCGAAGGCGGCGGCCGCGAGGCCGGTGCCGCAGCCGAGATCGATGGCACGCTTGAACAGAGCCGGCTTCCTGGCGGCGACGCGTGCGGCGATCACCGCCTTGAAGATCAGGGACGGCGCGCGATATTCGAGATCGTTGACCAGCACATCCTCGAAATGCGGCGCGTATTGATCGAACAAGGCCTGCACGTAGGCCTTCGGCATCTCGGAGAGTTGCTCGTCGCCCAGCCGTATCAAACGCAAGCCGGCGCCGTGCTGGTCGTCCGGGTCAGACTCGCGCGCCTTCCGGAAGGCGGCGATGGCCTTGTCGCGCTCGCCGAGCTCGTCGCGGATTTCGCCCAGCGTGAACCAGGCCGAGGTGAAGTTCGGCGCGATCTCGAGCGCTTGTTCCAGCAGGTCGGCGGCGGCGGGCAGATCACCCTTGAGCTGGAGATCGCGGGCGAATTCGAAGCGACGGTCGGCGATGAGATCGCCCGAGGACAGGAACAGGCGCAGAGGCATTGAGGAACCAAAGGAGCGAAGCAGGCGGGGCGACTCGAAGATACGGCGACCCCACCTATATATCAGGCATGCGTCCGCAAGACATCCTGTTGCCAGCTGCTGCCGGTCTATGCTGCAAGCCCGGTGGCTTTCATATCGACCCCGTCCGCCCCGTGGAGTGGGCCGTGATCACCCACGGCCATTCCGACCATGCCCGCCCCGGCCATGGCGCCGTGCTGGCGACGCAGGAAACGCTGGATATGATGCGGCTGCGCTATGGCGAGAACTTTGCTGGGTCGACGCAGGCCATTGGCTATGGCGAGGAGATCCGGCTCGGCGACGTCAGCGTGAAGTTTCATCCCGCCGGCCATGTGCTGGGTTCGGCGCAGATCGCGGTGACGTGCAAGGACACCTGCATCGTCGCCTCCGGCGACTACAAGGACGCGCCCGACCCGACCTGCACGCCGTTCGAGCTGGTGCCCTGCGACGTCTTCATCACCGAAGCCACGTTCGGCCTGCCGGTGTTCCGGCATGGCGATGCGAGCGACGAGGTCAGGAAGCTGCTCGCGTCCGTCGCGCTGTTTCCGGAGCGCGCGCATCTCGTCGGCGCCTATTCACTCGGCAAGGCGCAGCGCGTGATCAAGCTGCTGCGGCAGGCCGGCTACGATGCGCCGATCTATCTGCATGGCGCAATGGAGACGATTACCGCGTACTACCAGAGCCGCGGCATCGACCTCGGCGAGCTCAGGCCGGTGAAGGGGGTGAAGAAGGCGGCGCTCGCCGGCACCATCACGCTGGCACCGCCCTCGGCGACGTCAGACCTCTGGACGCGCCGCTTTCCCGATCCCGTCACGGCATTCGCCTCGGGCTGGATGCGGGTGCGCGCCCGGGCGCGGCAGCGCGGCGTCGAGCTGCCGCTGGTGATCTCCGACCACGCCGATTGGGACGGTCTCACCGCCACGATCGGCGCGACCGGGGCCGGCGAGATCTGGGTCACCCACGGCCAGGAAGATGCGCTGGTGCATTGGTGCAGGTCGCAGGGCCTGAAGGCGCAGCCGCTCGATCTTGTCGGCTATGGCGACGAGGAGGAGAGCGAGGCGCCGGCCACTGACGAGGCCGAAGCATGAACCGCTTCGCCGAACTGCTCGACCGTCTCGCCTACGAGCCCGGCCGCAACAACAAGCTGCGTCTGCTGGCCGGCTATTTCCGCGAGGTCGGCGATCCCGATCGCGGCTATGCGCTGGCCGCGCTCACCGGTGCGCTCAGCTTCAAGCATGCCAAGCCGGCGCTGATCCGCGATCTCATCGCATCGCGCACGGATGAAGTGCTGTTTGGGCTGAGCTACGACTATGTCGGCGATCTCTCCGAGACGGTGGCGTTGATGTGGCCGCGGCGCGTCGCAAGCAACGACAAACCTTTTCCCGGCCACCCCTCTCCCCCGCCCTCCCCCACAAGGGGGGAGGGAGCGCAGCGGAACCCGCGGCCACCAGCGAGCAGCACGACTGATCGCGATTCCCAAAGTGATGGACGCATTACTCTCTCCGTTCCCTCCCCCCTTGTGGGGGAGGGTCAGGGAGGGGGGTACTCCGGGCGAGATGCCGATGAGCCGCTCCACCCAAGCAACCACAACAACCCGCCACCCCCGACGCTCACCGAGGTCGTCACCACGCTGCGCACCCTCGGCAAGACCGAGTTGCCGAAACAGCTCGAACGCTGGCTCGATGAGCTCGACGAGACCGGCCGCTGGGCGCTGCTGAAACTCGTCACCGGGGCGCTGCGGATCGGCATCTCTGCGCGCCTCGCCAAGACCGCGGCCGCGGCGCTCGGCGACAAGGACCCGCATGAGGTCGAGCTGATCTGGCCGGGGCTCAGCCCGCCCTATCTCGACCTGTTCGCCTGGCTGGAAGGCCGCGGCGACAAGCCGGTCAATCGCGATCCCGCGCCGTTCCGCCCGGTGATGCTGGCGCACGCGATCGAGGATGCGGATTTCGCTGCGCTCGATCCCGCCGACTACATCGCCGAATGGAAATGGGACGGCATTCGCGTGCAGGCGGTCGCCGGCCGCGACGAGCGCGGCCACATCATTGCGCGGCTCTATTCGCGCACCGGCGAGGACATCACGGGGAGCTTTCCGGATCTCGTGCCGTCGCTTCGTTTGCCGGGTGCGATCGACGGTGAGCTCTTGATCCTGCGCGAGGGCCGCGTGCAGAGCTTCAACGTCCTGCAGCAGCGGCTCAACCGCAAGGTCGTCTCGCCCAAGCTGATCAAGGAGTTTCCGATCCATCTTCGCGCCTACGACCTGCTCGGCGATGACGAGAACGATTTGCGCGAGCTGCCGTTCGCGGAGCGGCGTGAACGGCTGGAGATCTTCATCGGGAAGCTCAGCGATCCCCGCATCGATCTGTCGCCGACCGTGCCCATCGCAAGCTGGGAGGCGCTGACGGCCGCGCGCGCCGATCCCGCAAGCGCCGGCGCGGGCGAAGATGCCGATGCCGTCGAGGGCGTGATGCTGAAGCGGCGCGATGCACCTTATCTGCCCGGACGTCCCAAGGGCCAATGGTGGAAGTGGAAGCGCGATCCGCACATCATCGACGCCGTGCTGATGTACGCGCAGCGCGGTCACGGCAAGCGCTCGTCCTATTATTCCGACTACACCTTTGGCGTCTGGACCGCGGGCGAGGGCGGCGACGAGCTGGTGCCGGTCGGCAAGGCCTATTTCGGCTTCACCGACGAGGAGTTGCTGCAGATCGACCGCTTCGTCCGCCGCAACACCACCGAAAAATTCGGCCCCGTCCGCCACGTCGTGCACGAGCCGGAGCAGGGGCTGGTGCTGGAGGTCGCCTTCGAGGGCCTGCAGCGCTCGCCGCGGCACAAATCCGGCGTTGCCATGCGTTTCCCCCGCATCAGCCGCCTGCGCTGGGACAAGCCGCCGCGGGAGGCGGACAGGCTGGAGACGCTGGAAAGGATGCTGAAGGCGGAGCCGGCGGAGATCGAGGCGTGACGCGCCCGAATTAAACTCCCGTAACCCGATTGACGCTCGCTTGCGGGTTCCCCATGTGCCCCGCCGTGCCCTATAATGGGGTCGAATTCGCCCTGAGGAGTTTGCGATGGTCCAAGACGTCAGAGATTTGCCGGCCGGCCGCAGTGATGGCCTGAACCGCTTTCTCGGCGGCTCGCCGCTGGCGGTCGCGTTTCGGCTGGTCCTGCTCTCGATCCTGGTCGGCGTCGTGCTCGCGGCGATCGGATTCGATCCCTGGAACATCCTCACCAGCATCCGCCTGCTGTTCCAGCGCCTGTGGGATCTCGGTTTCGACACCATCAACTGGCTGTGGCGCTACTTCCTGCTCGGCGCGGTCATCGTGATCCCGATCTGGCTGCTGTCGCGCCTGTTCGGCACGCCGCGCCGCTAAGTTCATCTGGTCCGGAAGGAGCCCGCAGCCGATGCAACTCCGCTTTGTCGGCTGCGGCGACGCCTTCGGCTCCGGCGGCAGGCTCAACACCTGCTTCCACGTTTCGGGGCGCGAGGCCAACTTCCTGATCGATTGCGGCGCGTCGGCCCTGCCGGCGCTGAAGCGGCTCGAGATCGACCGCAACGAAATCGATCTCATCCTCATCACGCATTTCCACGGCGACCATTTCGCCGGCCTGCCATTCCTCCTGCTCGACGCGCAATTCTCGCGGCGGACCACGCCGTTGACGGTCGCGGGCCCGCAGGGCATCGAGCGGCGGCTGCGTGAGGTGACGGAGGTCTTGTTCGAGCATTCCTCGAAGACCAGGCAGCGCTTCGAGCTCGACGTCGTCGAGCTCGTGCCCGGGCAAAGCCGGACCTTTGGCTCCGTGACGGTGACGCCCTATCCCGTCGTGCACGGCGAATCCGGTGGTCCCTTCCTCGCCTACCGCGTCGAGGCCGAGGGCCGCACGCTCGCTTACAGCGCCGACACCGAATGGACGGAGGCGCTCATTCCGCTGGCGCATGGCGCGGACCTTTTCATCGCCGAGGCCTACATGTACGAGAAGGTGGTCAAGAACCATCTCAGCCTGAAGACCTTGGAACAGCATCTGCCCGACATCGGCGCAAAACGCCTTGTCCTCACCCATATGAGTGACGACGTGCTGTCGCGGCTGGATGACATTGCGCATCTCGCCGCCGAAGACGGCATGGTCCTCGTATTCTGACATGCACGCGCCTGTCCTGCTCAAGATCGGCTCCCGTCAGGTGTTCGCCATCGCGGGTCCCGCGATGGTTGCGAACCTCACGACGCCGCTGATCGGCGTGGTCTCGACCACCGCAATCGGCCGGCTCGACGATGCGGCGCTGCTCGGCGGCGTCGCGATGGCCTCCGTCATCTTCGACTGCCTGTTCTGGCTGTTCGGCTTTCTGCGCATGAGCACGCTCGCCTTCACCGCGCAGGCGCTCGGCGCCGGCGAGACGCGCGAGCCGGCCGCGATCCTGGCGCGCGGCTTCATCGTTGCCGGCCTGATCGGCGCCGTTCTGATCATCCTGCAACTGCCGCTGGCTGCACTCCTGTTCGACCTCATGGGTGGCAGCGAGGGCGTGACGCGGGCAGCAAAGACCTATTTCGGGATCCGGATCTGGTCGGCGCCCTTCGCGCTGGCGAATTACGTCATCCTCGGCTGGCTGATTGGCCTCGCCCGCGCCAATGCTGCCCTGCTGCTTCAGGTCGTCATCAATCTCGTCAACATGGCAGCGACGATTCTGCTGGTGCTGGTCTACGATACCGGCATCGCCGGTGCCGCGATCGCCGCGCTGCTGTCGGAGGCGGTCGGACTTGCCCTCGGCGTGATCGTCTGCCGGCACTATGCCGATTCCGGCTTCGCCGTACCGTACGCGAACCTGCTCGACCGCGACAAGCTGTTGCGGCTGCTGGCGGTGAACTCCGACATCATGATCCGCACCGCGGCGCTGATCGCCGTGTTCCTGTTCTTCACCGCCAAGGGCGCGCAGGCCGGCGACGTCACGCTCGCCGCCAACTCCGTCCTCAACAATTTCCTGCTGATCAGCGCCTTCTTCCTCGACGGCCTCGCCAATGCAGCCCAGCAGCTCTGCGGCCGCACGCTCGGCGCCCGCGATCCAAAAGGCTTTGCCGCGTCGACCCGGCTGGTGCTGCTTTGGGGGCTCGGCTTCGCGATCGTCGTCGCCGTGCTGTTCGCGCTGTTCGGGCCGGCGCTGATCGATGTCATGACGACGAGTGATGACGTCCGCCGGGCCGCGCGCGAATTCCTGCCTTTCGTCGTGATCGCGCCCATTCCCGGCGTGTTCGCCTTCGGCTTCGACGGCATCTATATCGGCGCGACCTGGGCGCGCGAGATGCGCAACCTGATGCTGGCTTCGTTGGTGATCTTCTTCGCTGTTTGGTGGGCGCTGCAAACGCTCGGTAATGCCGGGCTGTGGTGGGCGCTGATGGCCTCCTACCTCTCGCGCGGCGGCTTGCAGGCCGCGAGGTATCCAACGCAGTTCAGGGCGACGTTTTCGAAAGCGTAGAAGAATCGTAGCCCGGATGGAGCGCAGCGTAATCCGGGGCCCTCGCAGTTGCGGATCGAATCCCGGATTGCGCTGCGCTCCATCCGGGCTACGGAATCACGCCTCACATCCCCGGCCAGTCTTCGGCGGTGAGCGTCGCCGCATCCGCGCCGACGATCTCGGACAGCGAGTCGCGCCCGGTGCGAAGCAGCGTCGAGGTGAGGTCGCGCTTGATCTCGTCGACGAGGCCGAGGCCCTTGTAGACCAGCGACGAATAGAGCTGGATCAGGCTCGCGCCCGCGCGGATCTTGGTCAGCGCGGCGCCGCCGGAATCCACGCCGCCGACGCCGATCAGCGGGAATGCGCCCTCGACGCGCACATAGGTCTCCGCGACCATCCGCGTCGACAGGCGGAACAGCGGCCGGCCGGACAGGCCGCCTTGCTCCTTGGCGCGCATCTCCTCCCGCAGCGTGCTCGGCCGCGAAATCGTCGTGTTCGACACGATCATGCCGTCGACCCTGCGCGAGCGCGCGACCTGCACGACATCGTCGAGCTGGGCGAGGCTCAGATCCGGCGCGATCTTGAGCAGCACCGGCGTGTCGCCGGCCTTCTGGCGCACGCGCTCGCGCGCGTCGATCACGCGCGCGAGAAGATCGTCGAGCAGCGCGCCTTCCTGCAAGTTGCGCAGGCCCGGCGTGTTCGGCGAGGAGACGTTGACGGTGAAATAGCTCGCGACCGGTGCGAAGGTCTCGATCAGCTTGACGTAGTCGGCGACGCGATCCGGCGAATCCTTGTTGGCGCCGACATTGACGCCGACGATGCCGCCGTGCTGCGCGCGCGCGGCAAGCCGGCGCAGTGCCACGTCCGCGCCGTCATTGTTGAAGCCCATGCGGTTGATGATGGCTTCGTCGCGCTCCAGGCGAAACAGCCGCGGCCGCGGATTGCCGGCCTGCGGCTTCGGCGTCACCGAGCCGATCTCGACGAAGCCGAAGCCGAGCCGCAGCAGCGCGTCCGGCACCTCCGCGCTCTTGTCGAAGCCGGCGGCCATGCCGATCGGGTTGGGAAAGTTGAGTCCGAAGGCGCGCATCGCGAGCTTGGGATCATCGGTGCGCGGCTTGATCGGCGGCAGGAAGCGCAGGCCCTGGATCGCCAGGCGATGCGCATCTTCCGGATCGAGCCAGCGCAGCACCGGCAGCGAAAAGGCGTCGAAAGCGCGGATCACGGGGCAAGCTCCGGAACGTCGTGGCCGCCGTCGGAGCGGATATTGAGGTTCATCACCGCGATGACGGCGCCGAAATCGAGCTCGCCATAGAGATGCGGAAAAAGCTCCTCATTGCGCGAGCGCTCCCAGCGCAGCTCGCTGCCGAGCGCGTCGCCGTCGACCTCGACCAGGAACAGCGCGCGCTGTCCGAAATAGTGCTTGCGCAGGGTCTCGGGAACCTGGGCGGCGGTCGAGAAATGGATGAAACCGTCGCGCGCGTCGTCCGCGCTGCCGCGGTAGACACCCTGCCGTTCCGCCTCACGCCAGGCCGAGGCCGGACAGATTTTGTAGATCTTGACCACCGCTTGCGCAGCCCTGTTTGCTCTTTGAGTCTCTTGGGTTTTTTCGTCTCGTGCGGGTCCCGAGAGACCCCGGCGCGACCGTAAAGGCCGCCCCTGACGAACTCAAGAGTTAGCCGCGACCTCTTGCGCGAAAAACGGAAAACCGGTTGATTTGAGGACAGTTTTCCTGAGTTGCGACGGGCTGGACCTTCCATGGTCAGACAGGCCAAAGCGCAGAGGATACTCACTCACGACCAGATCTGGGTCGCGCTGGATCGGCTGGCGGCGCGCGCCGGTCTGTCGCCGTCCGGCCTTGCCAAGCGCGCCGGGCTCGATCCCACCACCTTCAACAGGTCCAAGCGCGTCACCTCCGACGGCCGCGAACGCTGGCCCTCGACCGAATCGATCGCGAAGGCGCTGGCCGCCGCCGACGCCTCGATCGAGAGCTTTGCGAAGCTGATCGACGACGACGCGGGCGAGGCCCGCTCGGTCCCGCTGCTCGGCTTCGGGCTGGCCGGCGCGAGCGGGGCCTTCGACGAGTCCGGTCTGCCTTCCGGCAAGGGCTGGACCGAAACAGCGCTTCCCGCCACCGGGGACAGCCGCACTTTTGCGCTGGAGATTTCCGGCGATGCGTTCGCACCTGTCTATCGCGACGGCGACATCGTCCTGGTGTCGCCGGGTGCGCCGATCCGCAAAGGCGATCGCGTGCTGGTGAGGAGCAAGGCGGGCGAGATGACGATCGCAACGCTGCGGCGCCGCACCGCCAAGGCACTGGAGCTGCAATCGCTCGATGCGTCGCAGGCCGTGCGCACGATGGCGGCGGGCGAGGTGGCGTGGATTGCGCGCATCGTGTGGACGAGCCAGTGACCGTGACCTTAACCGCCTCCTGACTCGCATTCCTGGGGGCCGCGCTTCGTCCCGATCGCCATTGCGACTCACCGGCCCTCTCGCATAGGTTGCGGCCGATACTACCGCTCCAGCTTTATCTTAGGGGAATACGATGAATCGCCGTCACGCATTGAAGGCCCTCGCGGGTCTCGCACTTTGTCCGCTCTGCAAGCCGGCCTTCGCCGCCGAAGGCGCGCATTGGAGTTACGAAGGCGCCGGCGGCCCGGCCAAATGGGGCGATCTTGATGCGGCCAACAAGGCCTGTGCGGTCGGCCTGCAGCAATCGCCGATCGACATCGAGGCGACGATCAAGTCGCAACTGCCGGTGCTGAAGCTGAACTGGGGCAAGAGCGCCGACACCATCGTCAACAACGGGCACACCATCCAGCTCAACTTCGCCGAGGGCAGCACCTTGATGCTCGGCGATGTCAAGTACAAGCTGCTGCAGGTGCACTTCCACCGGCCGAGCGAGCACATGATCGGCGGCAAGAACTTTCCGATGGAGGCGCATTTCGTCCACCGCAACGAGGCCGGCGGCCTCGCCGTGGTCGGCGTGCTGATGGCCGAGGGCCGGGCGAACCCGGCTTTCGGCAAGATCGTCAAGACCATGCCGGCGGCGGAAGGCCCGGCCGTGAAGGCCGATGCCGGCATCGATCCGCACGCCATGCTGCCCTCGAAGCTCAGCTATTTCCGCTATCCCGGCTCGCTGACGACGCCGCCCTGTTCGGAGGTGGTCGAATGGCTGCTGCTGACCACCCCGATCCAGGTCTCGGCCACGGACGTCGCGGCGTTCGCAAAGCTCTATCCGATGAACGCGCGCCCGGTACAGAAGGACAACAGGCGGTACGTGCTGAAATCGATCTGAGCGAGCGCTGAAGGTCCGTAGCCCGGATGGAGCGCAGCGCAATCCGGGACGACTGGAGCGCTCGTGAAGACCCCGGATTTCGCTGCGCTCCATCCGGGCTACACATTACCACGGTCCCGATGCGCTCCGCGCCAGCGCGCCGTCGATCATGTTGACGGCATTCTGCACGCCATACACCGCGACGAAGGAGCCGAAGCGCGGGCCCTTCTCCTGGCCGAGCAGCACCTGGTAGAGCATGTTGAACCAGTCCAGCGTGACGCCGGGCCGGCCATCCTTGCCCTTCTTGACCTGGTCGAGGAACGGCTCGCGGCGACCGATCTCGTAGACGACGTTCTGGATGTCCTCTGGCGTTGCGTCCGGCGCAAGCTGCGACAGCGCATCGCGCAGATCCTGTAGCGCCGCGCGCTCGGTGTCGGTGGGCACGCGGAACTGCTTCGTCGGCGCGACGAAGTCACGGTAATAGTTGATGGCGTAGCCGACCATGGCATCCAGCTTCGGATGCGTCTGCGGGCTCACGCCGGGACGGTAGCGGCCGATGAAGCCCCACAGCGTCTCGGCATTCTCCGCGTTCGACGAGGACACCAATGTCAGCAAGAGCTGGAAAGTGACGGGCATGTCGCCCTTCGGTGGCTTGCCGTTGTGGATGTGCCAGACCGGATTGCCGAGCTGCTGCTTGCCGTCCTGCTTGGGAAAGCCATCGATGAATTGCTGATAGTCATCGACCTGGCGCGGGATGACGTCGAAAAACAGCCGCTTCGCCGCCTTCGGCTCGCGGTACATGAACAGCGACAGCGATTCCGGCGAGGCGTAGCGCAGCCATTCGTCGATGGTGAGGCCGTTGCCCTTCGACTTCGAGATCTTCTGGCCCTTCTCGTCGAGGAAGAGCTCGTAGTTGAAGCCTTCGGGCGGCGTGCCTCCGAGCGCCCTGGCGATCGCGCCGGACAGCTTCACGGAATCGATCAGGTCCTTGCCGGCCATCTCGTAATCGACGCCGAGCGCGACCCAGCGCATCGCCCAGTCGGCCTTCCACTGGCACTTGACGTTGCCCCCGGTGACCGGCGTCTCGACTTCCTGGTTGGTATCGGGGTCGAGATAGGTCACCGTACCGGCCGCGACGTCGCGGCGGATCATCGGCACCTGCAGCACGATGCCCGTGGTCTTGCTGATCGGCAGGAACGGCGAATAGGTGGCGCGGCGATCGGGGCCGAGCGTCGGCAGGATGATCTCCATCACCTTGTCGTAGGCTTCGAGCATCCTGAGCAGCGTCGCGTCGAAGCGGCCGGACGTGTAATAGTCGGTCGAGCTCGCGAACTCGTAGTCGAAGCCGAAATGATCGAGGAAGGCGCGCAGCCGCGCATTGTTGTGGTGGCCGAACGAGGGGTATTCGTTGGAGAACGGATCTGGCACCTGCGTCAGCGGCTTGCCGATATGCGGGGCCAGCATCTCCTTGTTGGGGACGTTGTCGGGCACCTTGCGGAAGCCGTCCATGTCGTCGGAGAAGGCGAGCAGGCGCGTCTTGATCTTGTCCTCGGTCAGGACGCGGAAGGCATGGCGCACCATCGAGGTGCGGGCGACCTCGCCGAACGTGCCGATATGCGGCAGGCCCGACGGCCCGTAGCCGGTCTCGAACAGCACCTCGTCCTTCGGGCTCTTCTTCAGCCGCGCGACAACGGCCTTCGCCTGCTCGAACGGCCAGGCGTTGGATTGTTCGGCGAGCGCACGTAAGTCGCTCGGGCTCATGCTGGGATCGATAACGGACATCAAGAAGGGCCTCCGGGCCGCGGAAAATAGCGATTTTTGCGCGGAATGCAAAAGTTGGTGCGGCTGTTGCCGCTCTACTCCCTCGCCCCGTTCTTACGGGGAGAGGGTTGGGGTGAGGGGCTGCTTCCGCAATGATGGTGAGAATTGGACTCGCGGAGAGTCCCCCTCACCCGGAATTTGCTCTCGCAAATTCCGGCCTCTCCCCGCAGGCGGGGAGAGGCGAAGAAACTAGAACGGGCTCACCGAGAAATACCGCAGCCACAGATCGGTGTAGCGGCCTTTTTCCCAGACCCGGAACAGCGCCCAGTTCAGGGCCTGGCGCAGCACGTCGTTGCCTTTGCGGACGGCGATGCCGATGCCTTCGCCGAAGAAGCGGCTCTCGACGAAGGGGCCGCCGGAGAAGGCGCAGCAATCGCCGGAATCGGTGCCGTTGATCCAGAACGCCAGCGAGATGGCGTCGCCGAAGATGAAGTCGACCTCACCCTTGCGTAAGGCTGCGCGCATCGCATCGTCGTTGGGATAGGGGTGCAGCTCGGCGTCGGTGAACATGGCCTTCAGATAGGCCTCGTGCGCGGAGCCGGCGATGACGCCGACCTTCTTGCCCTCGAGAAATTCCGGGCGGATCTCCGGCATCACCGCGTCCTTGCGCGAGGCGAAGCGCGCCGGCACGCGGTAATAGGGATCGGTGAAGTCGACCCGGGCGCGCAGCTGCGGGCTCACCGCCATCGAGGCGATGATGGCATCGCCCCGGTTGGAGGTGAGCGCGTCCACCAGCGTCTCGAAGCGGCGCATCTGCACCGTGCAGGTGACCTTGATCTCCTCGCACAGGCTGCGGGCGAGATCGACGTTGAAGCCGGCCGGGTTGCCGTCGGCGCCGGTGTAGTTGAACGGCGGATAGTCGGTCTCGGTCAGGAAGCGGATCACGGTCAGGCGCGACAGGTCCGGCCGTTCGGGGCGACGCCTTGGGTCCCAGAAGCCGGGCACGGCCTGGGGGGCCGCAGTTTGAGGGGCGGATTGGGGCGCGACCTGCGGCGTGGCCTGGGGCGCCGCTGGAGGCTGCTTGGCGGGCGCCTGCGCGTTGACGGCCGGGGCGCATCCCAGCAGGCAGAGGCCGGCGGCCAGCGCCGTCAGCAAGCCACGGGCAGATTTGAACGATTTCGCCTGTTGCGATGGAGCCATCGGCCGGAAATGAACGAATTTCATTGGGATCGGAGGGCGTTATAGACCATCCCGCCGGGAACGCGAGCGCCGATTATGGGCTGGGCAAAGGTCCCTCCGCCGTCATGCCCGGGCTTGTCCCGGGCATCCACGTCCTTTCCTGACCCGCCCAGGAACGTGGATGGCCGGGACAAGCCCGGCCATGACGGTGTGGAAACGGTTCGGCCCGAACGCAGGCCTCAGAGATACTTCTTCAAATCCGCCGCCGCCTCTTCCGGCGTCCGCTTCAGGTTGAACGGCGAGACGAAACGGCCGTCGCGGTCCATCAGGTAGATCAGAGCGGTGTGGTCCATGGTGTAGTCGCCGTCCTTGGTCGGGACCTTCTTGGCGTAGACCCGGTAGGAGGTGATGACCTTGGCGGTCTCGGCGGGATCGCCGGACAGGCCTTCGAGGTGCGGATCGAAGCTCGACAGATAGTCCTTCATGGTCGCCGGCGTGTCGCGCTCGGGATCGACCGAGATGAAGACGGCATTGACCTTGTCGGCATCCTTGCCCAGCGCGCGCAGCACTTCCGAGATCTCGAACAGCGAGGTCGGGCAGACGTCGGGGCAATGGGTGTAGCCGAAGAAGATCAGGGTCGGCTTGCCCTTCAGGCTCTTGTCGGTGACGGTCTTGCCGTTCTGGTCGGTAAGCTGGAACGGGCCGCCGATCGCGGCCGGCTGGGCCACCTTGCTGACCCCGCCCATGGCCCAGAACATGATCAGGAGCCCGACAACGAGGCTTGCGGCGAAGGCGGTTGCGATCACCAGCGGACGGGTGGCGGAGCTCATGAGCGGAAAACTTCCTGTCGCGGATCAGAAGCAGGTGGCGAAACCGGCCCGGATCATTTCGAAGAACATCTGCGTGCCGTAGTGGAACCACAGCGCCAGCGCGCCGAGCACGAGCATTCCAAAGGTCGCCACGCCCACCCACAGCAGCACGGACGGCGTCCGGCCGGCAGTGGACGAATTGTCCTGTAACGGATGCGAGGGGTGCAGAGGTTGAGCCATGACAACGATCGGGGGGCGAAGGCCCCGGTTCCAAGCCTTCAGATAGGCTCTGGCCCGCCTGCGGGCAAGCGCTGCCGGCGGGCCGGAACGATCCGGTCAGGTCGAGAACGTCAGTCCGGGGAACGTCAGCGCAGCAGCTGGCCGCGGGCGGATTCGAGCTGATCGGCCTGGGGGAGCGGCCGGCGCGACGGCTTGATGGTCGAGGCCTGCGCGTCCAGGTAGCAGGGCTTGTACATGGCCTGGAGCTGCTTGCCCTTCAGGAACAGCATGTGCGGGGTGAGACCGCCGCGCTGGCTGATCCAGCGCTTCACCTGCGAGGGGTACATCGCATAGAGCATCTGGGTCGCCTCGGGATTGGTGACGGCGCGGCCATTGCTGCCGAAATCCCACGCAGCGTGGAAGCCGAGCGTCGCGCTTGAGGTCACGCAGATGCGGTCATGCGGGATGGCGCCGAGGACGATGGTACAGGCGGAGGCGCACAGGCCGTCGATGATGACGGTTTCGCCGGATTGACGCAGGTCCTGGTACTTGTCGACGTAGGTTCCAATCCGGCCACCGCGGTCATCCGCGATCCGAACCACCGCGTGAGAAGCCCCCATGCCAGCGATCAACAGAACCGCCGCAAGCAACCCCGTCAGAAACCTCATTGTCCCCCGCCCCAGTCGAATCTGCGTGTCCGGTGGTGATGCACGGCTAGCGTCCGTCGTAACCGAGGTTTTGTCTAGGCAGGCCGGCTCGATCAAAACAAATTCAAATCCAGTGTTGCGTCCGCGCTGCACTCGCTGGGTCTCTATCCCAAAGTGGAACAAGTTAAGGATGTCTTGCGTGCCACGGCCTTGATCTCAGTTACAACCGCTGGCTTCAATCCGGGCGAATACAGGGGAACCCATCGAGGTGGGAATAATAGTGGAGGGGGAAATACATGGCTGAGGAGACGGACGTCATCGTCGTCGGCGCCGGGCTGTCGGGCCTCGTCGCTGCGACCGAGATCGCGGACGCGGGCAAGCGCGTGATCGTGGTCGACCAGGAAGGCGAGCAGTCGATTGGCGGCCAGGCGTTCTGGTCGTTCGGCGGATTGTTCCTGGTCAATTCGCCGGAGCAGCGCCGGCTCGGCATCAAGGACTCCTACGATCTCGCCATGCAGGACTGGCTCGGCACCGCCGGCTTCGACCGCGACGAGGATTTCTGGCCGCGCCAATGGGCCGAAGCCTATGTCGCGTTCGCGGCCGGCGAGAAGCGCGCCTGGCTGCGCGCGATGGGCCATCGCATCTTCCCCGTGGTCGGTTGGGCCGAGCGCGGCGGTTACGATGCGATGGGGCACGGCAATTCGGTACCGCGCTTTCACGTCACCTGGGGCACCGGGCCTGGGATCGTCGAGCCGTTCGAGCGCCGCGCGCGCGAGGCGGTCAAGAGCGGCCGGCTAATCTTCAGGTTCCGCCACCGCGTCGATGCGCTCTCCATCACCAATGGCACGGTGGATGGCGTCGGCGGCGCCGTGCTCGCGCCTGACAATGTCGAGCGCGGCAAGAGCTCCTCCCGCAACGTGGTCGGCGAATTTGCGCTGAAGGCGCAGGCCGTGATCGTGGCGTCCGGCGGCATCGGCGGCAATCACGAGCTGGTACGCCAGAACTGGCCGGAGCGGCTCGGCACGCCGCCAAAGTTCATGATCTCCGGCGTGCCCGAACATGTCGACGGCCGCATGATCGGCATCACCGAGAAGACAGGCGCGCGCCTGATCAATCGCGACCGCATGTGGCATTATGTCGAGGGCATCCAGAACTGGAATCCCATTTGGCCGCGCCACGGCATCCGCATCCTGCCGGGCCCGTCCTCGATGTGGTTCGACGCCACAGGCACGCGGCTGCCGGCGCCGCTGTTCCCTGGCTCCGATACGCTCGGCCAGCTCAAATACATCATGTCATCAGGCTATGAATATTCCTGGTTCATCCTGACCCAGAGCATCATCAAGAAGGAGTTTGCGCTGTCGGGCTCGGAGCAGAACCCCGATTTGACCGGCAAGAGCTGGCGCATGACGATCAAGCGCGCCACCAACAAGGGTGCACCGGCGCCGGTGGAGGCGTTCAAAAGCCATGGTGTCGACTTCATCGTACGCGACAAGCTCGAGGATCTTGTCGCGGAGATGAACAAGCTTGCCGGCAGCGACCTCCTCAAGCTCGAGCACATCAAGCTGCAGATCGAGGCGCGCGACCGCGAGATCGCCAACCCCTACGTCAAGGACGCGCAGGTGATGAACATCCACAACGCGCGGCGCTACATCGGCGACAAGCTGATCCGCACCGCGTCCCCGCACAGGATCCTGGATCCCGCGCAGGGACCGCTGATCGCGGTCAAGCTCAACATCCTCACCCGCAAGACGCTGGGCGGCTTCGAGACCGATCTCGACTCGCGCGTGTTCGGCGCCGAGGGCAGCGTCATTCCCGGCCTCTACGCGGTCGGCGAAGCCGCCGGCTTCGGCGGCGGCGGTGTGCACGGCTATCGCTCGCTCGAAGGCACCTTCCTCGGCGGCTGCCTGTTCTCGGGCCGCAATGCCGGCCGTGCTGCGGCGAAAGCGGTGGGGTAGCTGATGCGGCGGTGGATGCTGCGCATCGGCGCGCTGGTCGCGGCATTGGCCGCCGCATCAGGAGCATCCGCCGAGACGATCGACGTCAACGGTGTGAAGCGCTCCTACACGGCGCAGCTTCCGGCGAAGACGCCGGCGCCGCTCGTGGTCGCGCTGCACGGCAAGACCCAGCGCGGCGCCGACATGGTGGCGCGGACGGCGTGGCCGCAGGTCGCCAAGCGTGAAGGTCTTGCCGTGGTGTTTCCCGACGGCCTCAACCATGCATGGGCCGATGCGCGGACAAAAGCGGGACCCGCACTGCGCGGGCCTCCGCCGGGCACCGACGACGTCGCCTTCATCGCAAAGCTCGTCGAGAAGCTGGTGGCGAACGGCACCGCCGACCCGAAGCGGGTTTATGTCACCGGAGTCTCCAATGGCGGCGCCATGGCGATGACGCTTCTCTGCGCCCGCGCCGACCTGTTCGCGGCCGGCGCGAGCGTGATCATGAACCTCACCGACGAGGCCGCCGTCACCTGCCATCCGTCGCGGCCGCTGCCGATGCTGCTCATGAACGGCACGGCCGATCCGCTGGTGCCCTACGCCGGCGGACGCGGATCGAGCTATTTTGCCGCAGACGGATTCTGGTCGACCGAGGAGACGCTGGCCTTCTGGCGCAAGCTCAACGGCTGCGAGACCGACGATGCGGCACGGTCCGATCTGCCCGACAGCAACGCTGCGGACCAGTCCACGGTGACGCGGATCTCATCGCGCTGCCCTGGAGGCCACGACGTCGTGCTCTATCGCGTCAACCATGGCGGCCATCGCATGCCCGGATTTGCGCCGGATGCCCGCTTCCCAAAGGTCGCTGCCAGCCTGCTCGGGCCGCAGAACGGCGACATCGACGGCGCCGAGACGATCTGGGCTTTTTTCAGTCGGTTTCCTTGAAGCGCCAAGCGCCGCTCTGGCGCATGCGCCGCAGGCAACGCATGCGTGCGGGGCAACACATGCGTGCCCTGCAACGCAATGCGTGCCAGGGGTGGCAGAGCGCGAGGTGCTGGGCTAGACAGGGCCGCCATTCCAGTGAGGAGATCCGTAAATGAGCATTCAGCGTTTCGAAACCGGTCCGCGCATGAGCCAGGTCGTCGTGCACGGCAACACCGTCTATCTCGCCGGCGTCGTCGCCAACAAGGCGGCCGGCGAAAGCGTGACGAAGCAGACCCAGGACATCCTGGCCACCATCGACGGCCATCTCGCCAAGGCCGGCACCGACAAGTCGAAGCTGCTCTCCGCCACGATCTACATCACCGACATGAAGACCTTCGGCGAGATGAACGCGGTGTGGGACGCCTGGGTCTCGCCCGGCAACACCCCGGCGCGCGCCACCGTCGAAGCCAAGCTGGCTGCGCCGCAATACACCGTCGAGATCATGGTGGTTGCCGCGAAGTAATCTTCGCAAACTACAGGCATACGAAGAGAGCGCGATGACGACGTCATCGCGCTCTCTTTTTTGCGCGACTTTGTTCTCTTTGCGCATGATCTGATCGGAAAACCGCTCCACACTTTTCCGGATCATGCGCATGACCTGCGAGGTAATCGATTGGCGCTCCCGAACCTTCGATAGTGACGGCAGCCGAATACGGCGCCATCGAAGGAGAGCATCATGACCGACCCCACCACCGTCGCCCGCCGCTACATCGAGCTCTGGAACGAGCGCTCGGCCGGCCGCCGCCGCGAGCTGCTCGGCGAGAACTGGACGAATGATGCGAGCTATGTCGATCCCCTGATGAAGGGCGATGGCCGCGACGGCATCGAGGCGCTGATCGCGGGCGTGCAGCAGCGCTTTCCCGATTTCAAATTCACTCTGATCGGCGAGCCCAACGGTTATGGCGACCACATCCGCTTTTCCTGGGGCCTCGGTCCCGACGGCGCCGACAGTCCGATCAAGGGCACTGATTTCGCCGTGCTGAAGGACGGCCGGATCAGAAGCGTGACCGGATTTCTCGATCAGGTGCCGGCCGGGGCGTGAGACCGCGGCCCGTCGCGGAGCGATCTCGCCTGTGGCCATCCTTCGAGACGCCCGCCTTTGGCGGGCCCTCAGGATGAGGATTGTGTGCGTTGCGCTAGTTCCAACGAGCACTGATGCTGCTTAGCCTCATCCTGAGGAGGCGCGAAGCGCCGTCTCGAAGGACGAGGCGCGTGCTCAGGTCGCGCCGTTGAGCGACCACCCTCCCCGTGCAGCGGGGAGGGCACACCCCTCGACGAAGCCACTCTCGCGGCTTACCTGTCATGGCGTGACGCGCCGTATCCTCAAAAGTCAGGCCGAGACGCCTTCGCTGCTGCCCAACCGCTTCAAGGCGTGGTTCGCGGCCCGCGGCTGGTCGCCGCGCGCGCATCAATTGGCACTGCTGGAGAAGGCGCGCGAGGACCGCTCGGCCCTGTTGATTGCGCCAACCGGCGCGGGCAAGACGCTGGCGGGATTTCTGCCGACGCTGGTGGAGCTTTCGACCCAGGCGGTCGAGCGGGACGCAGGCGCGAAGCAAAGCCTCGTCTCCACCGGCCGCGGCCTGCAACGGACCGGCGGCCTGCACACGCTCTACATCTCGCCGCTCAAGGCGCTGGCCGTCGACATCGCGCGCAACCTCGAGCGGCCGATCGCGGAGATGGGCCTGCCGATCAAGGTCGAGACCCGCACCGGCGATACGCCGGTATCGCGGCGCCAGCGGCAGCGGCGCTATCCGCCTGATGTGCTGCTGACGACGCCCGAGCAGCTCGCGCTGCTGCTGTCCTCCGACGATGCGCCGTTCCTGTTCTCCTCCCTCAAGCGCATCGTGCTCGACGAATTGCATGCGCTGGTGACGTCCAAGCGCGGCGACCTGCTCTCGCTCGGCCTCGCGCGGCTGTGGCGGCTGGCGCCGCAGATGCGCGCGATCGGCTTGTCGGCGACGGTGGCCGAGCCGGAGCAGCTCGCGCGCTTCCTGGTGCCGCAGCCCGATGGCCGGGAGCGAGCAGCCGACATCGTCGTCGCCGGCGGTGCGGCGCCGCCTGAAGTCGAGATGCTCGACACGCGCGAACGCCTGCCCTGGGCCGGCCACAGCGCGCGCCACGCGCTCCCCGAGATCTACGAGCTGATCAAGGCGAACAAGACCACGCTGGTCTTCGTCAACACCCGCAGCCAGGCCGAGATGCTGTTCCAGAATCTCTGGGCCATGAACGACGACGGCCTTGCGATTGCGCTGCATCACGGCTCGCTCGACGTTGCCCAGCGCCGCAAGGTCGAGGACGCGATGTCGGCCGGCCGGCTGCGCGGCGTGGTCTGCACGTCGTCACTCGATCTCGGCGTCGATTGGGGCGACGTCGATCTCGTCGTCAACATCGGTGCGCCCAAGGGCTCCTCGCGCCTGATGCAGCGCATCGGCCGCGCCAACCATCGCCTCGACGAGGCCTCGCGCGCGGTGCTGGTGCCGGCCAATCGTTTCGAGGTGCTGGAGTGCCGCGTCGCGATCGACGCCATTGCCGAGAATGCACAGGACACGCCGCCGCTGCGCACCGGCGCGCTCGACGTTCTGGCGCAGCATGTGCTGGGCCGCGCCTGCGGCGAGCCGTTCCTCTCTAATGAACTCTATGCCGAGGTGCGCACTGCTGCGCCTTACGCCGATTTGTCGCGGCAGGATTTCGACGATGTCGTCGATTTCGTCGCCTCCGGCGGCTACGCGCTGAAGACCTATGAGCGCTTCGCGCGCATCAAGCAGGACAAGGAAGGACGCTGGCGCGTCGCCAATCCCAAGGTGCGGCAAAGCTACCGCATGAATGTCGGCACCATCGTCGAGGACGACATGCTCAAGGTTCGCCTGGTGCGCTCGCGCGGCGGCGGCCATGGCAAAGCAGGCGGCTCGACCGGCGTGATCGCACGCGGCGGCCGGCTGCTCGGCGAGATCGAGGAAGCCTTCATCGAGGGCCTCTCGCCCGGCGATACCTTCGTGTTCTCAGGCGAGGTGGTGCGCTACGAGACCCTGGTCGAGGACCAGGTCTATGTCTCGCGCGCGCATGACAAGGACCCGAAAGTGCCGTCCTATATGGGCGGCAAGTTTCCGCTCTCGACCTATCTCGCCGAACGCGTGCGCCGTCTGCTCGACGACGGCCGCGCCTGGGGCGGCTTGCCGGAGCAGGTGCGCGACTGGCTGTCGTTGCAGAAGGATGTCAGCAGCGTGCCGGCGGTGCGCGAGCTCCTGGTCGAAAGCTTTCCGCGCGCCAACAAGCACTACATCGTCTGCTATCCCTTCGAGGGACGTCTCGCGCATCAGACCCTCGGCATGCTGCTGACGCGCCGGCTGGAGCGCGCCCGCGCGCGCCCGCTCGGCTTCGTCGCCAATGAATATGCGGTGGCGATCTGGGGGCTCGGCGATCTCTCCTCCATGATCCGCGACGGCCGGATCGATCTCAACGCGCTGTTCGACCCCGACATGCTCGGCGACGATCTCGAGGCCTGGCTCGCCGAATCCGCGCTGATGAAGCGCACGTTCCGCAACTGCGCCATCATCTCCGGCCTGATCACGCGCCGGCATACCGGCGAAGAGAAGAGCCGCCGCCAGGTGCTGTTCTCGACCGATCTCGTCTACGACGTGTTGCGCAAGCACCAGGCCGATCACGTCCTCCTGCGCGCCGCGCGCGCCGATGCCGCTACCGGCCTGCTCGACCTGCGTCGCCTCAGCGACATGCTGGTACGTATCCAGGGCCGCATCACGCACCGGGAACTCGACCGTGTCTCCCCGCTGGCCGTGCCCGTAATGCTGGAAATCGGCCGCGAGTCAGTCTATGGCGAAGCTGCAGACGAGCTCTTGGCGGAAGCCGCCGACGAGCTCGTCAAAGAGGCGATGGGATAGCAGCAGGTTCTTGACGTGACGACAGGCGCGCAGGTTTCGGGGGATGTCGACGACATGCGCGTGTCGACAGTTGCCATCAGCGATGTGACCTTCGCCGCCGATCTCTCCGGCGCACTGTTCTGGGAAGAGCAGCGCCTGCTCGTCGTCTCCGACCTGCATCTGGAAAAAGGCTCCAGCTTCGCCACCCGCGGCGTGCTGCTGCCGCCTTACGACACGCTGGCGACGCTGAGCCGCCTGGCTGCAGTCATCTCCCGCCATGATCCGCGTACCGTGATTGCACTCGGCGACAGCTTTCACGATCGCTTCGCACATGAGCGGTTGTCGCCGGACGATCGCGATGCCGTCGCCGCGCTCCAGACCGGTCGCGACTGGATCTGGATCTCCGGCAACCACGATCCGATGCTGCCGCGCGATCTCGGCGGCACAGTCGCGGACGAGGTTGCGATCGGTCCGATCACCTTCCGTCACGAGCCGACCGGCGCGCGCGGCGAGGTCGCCGGCCATCTCCATCCCAAGGCGCGGGTCTCGGCGCGCGGCCGGTTCCTGGAGCGCCGCTGCTTCGCCTCCGACGGGATGCGCGCGGTGATGCCGGCGTTCGGCGCCTATGCCGGCGGCCTCAGCATCCGCGATGCCGCCTTCGCGAAGATCTTTCCGGCCCGGGGCTTTGTGGCGCATCTGCTCGGCGACCGCCGCGTCCACGCCATTGCGGCCTCGCGCTGCTCCTGAAATTTCGGCGCGTCCAGAACAAATTAAGAACACTTTAGCAAGTCTTTGATATATCATTGTGATTCGGCGCGTTGCCGACACAATATCTAGCGTCTGTCAGACTTTGCGAGGACTAGATGTCCACCATCGCCTTCGATCAATTTGCCCTCACCCGGATCGCCGATTTCGCGCGCTCGCTGTCGCGGCTGCATCAGGCGGCGCGGCGCCAGCGGATCGACGACGACCAGTTCGACCGCGAGTTCAACGCGGTGTGCCAGTCGATCTGGGGCTACACCATCGACGACGTCAGCGACGAACTGTTCTCGACCGAGGATCATCTTTTCCTGGACACGCTGGACGAAGCGCAGGCGCGTATCTTCGCGGCGGAGCAGGGCTACGACCTCGTCGGCGATCAGGGCATGCTGACGGACTGGTGGGGTTTCTGCTGGATGATTTTGGCGGAGAAGCGCGGATTGCTGACGGCGGAAAATCGCGCTGCCGCGCGCGCGGCGATCGAGGAGAAATATCTGGCGGCGCCGAACGTGATCGGGGTGATCATCGGGAGGTGACGGCGCGCTCGCCGTCATTCCGGGGCATCGCGCAGCGATGAACCCGGAATCTCGAGATTCTCAGGTGCGCAATTGCGCACCATAGTTCGATGCTGTCGCATCGTCCCGGAATGACAATCCTTGCTACTACTCCAACCCAGCCCGCTTCGCCGGTTTCTGCGTCGCCGTCTTCGGCACCGTCACATTGGGCAGCGTCTCGCGCACGATCTCCGCGGCGGGCGCATCCGCCGACACCGTCTCGGCGCGCACCGGGGCCACCTTCATCTCGCCGAGGCGGGCGCGGACCTGGGCGGTGAGGCCGGGGTAGGAGGCAACGGGCGTGAAGTCGGCAGCCTGGTCGTTGCCGACGCGAATGCCGGTATAGGCGACGAGGCCGTCGGTGGTGGCAATGACGTCGCCGGCTTTCAGCGAGGAGTCCAGCGCGAGATCGACCGGGGCAAGGCCGACCGGCTCGCGGCCGTTGCAGGTGCAGTCCGAACGCAGCGCCTTGCGATAGGCGAAGGCGTTCTCGCTGTCGGCATAGCGCTCGCCGGTCTGCGACGCCGCACCGTCGATCGAGGAGCCGAAATAGACCTTGGTCGCGCTGGCGGGACAGAACGCCTGACACATCTGCGCCGGCGAGGCGAGGCCGCGCATCAGCGGGAAATATTTGCCGTCGCAGCTACGCACGCAGAAGGCAGGTCCTGAGCCTCCGGCGGCCGCCGAGCGGGTTGGCGGCACATATGGCTGGGTTGCGGCATTTTGCTGGCCGGTGAAGGGATCGGCGTAGGAGCTCGCCTGCTGCGGCACCTCGCGCTGCGGCCGCTGCTGTTGCATGCCGCCGAAGAAGAAGTCGAACAGGCCTTCGGCCGAAACCGGGGCGGGAGCCGCAAGCAGCGGTGCTGCAAGCGCGGCGGCTACAAGCATCGCGCGACGCCGCCGGCGCGCATGGGACAGGACTGTACGCAACGCTCACTCCACCCGACGCTACTGAACCGGCCGGGATCCCCAAGGGAACTCAGCACATGATTCACCATAACGTGGGATGGTAAATGAGCGGTTGAGGAGGGAGCCGGTCTCGTGCCCCGGACGCTGCGCAGCGCTCCTTCAGCGGTGCGCTGCAGAGCCGGGGCCCATGCGGATCGGAAAACAAGACTGGGTCCCGGTTCAGCGGCGCATCGCCGGGGGCGCTGCGCCGCGCCCGGGACACGGGAGCGAGAATCGCTACCCCTTCAAGAATTCCGAGGCCTTGTACAGCGAGCGGAACGGCAGGCCGGCCGCGCCGAACGTGTCGGTGGCGCCTTCCTCGCGATCGACCATGGTCAGCACCAGCACCACTTCGGCGCCGGTCTCGCGCACGGATTCCACCGCCTTCATCGCCGAGCCCCCCGTCGTGGTGACGTCCTCGACGATCACGACGCGCTTGCCGGCCAGCGTCTCGCCCTTGGGCAGGCCTTCGATCGCGAGCTTGGCGCCGTGCTCCTTCGGCTTCTTGCGCACGAAGAACGCCGCGATCGGATGGCCCTTGATCCATGAGATCTGCGCCAGCGCGCCGGCGAGCGGCACCGCGCCCATCTCGAGCCCGCCGATGAAATCGAGATTGTCGTCCTTCAGCGTCTCATAGGTCAGTTCGGCGAGCAGCGTCGCCCCCTCGGGGTCGAGCATGGTCGGCTTGAGGTTGAAGTAGAAATCGCTCTTGCGGCCCGACGCGAGCGTCACCTCGCCGCGGCCGAAGGAGCGCCGGCGGATGATTTCGAACAGGCGGGCGCGGGAGGCAGATTTCGACACAGCGGTCCCTCGAACAACGTTTTTAAAGAAGGCGGAATTTATCCGTGACAGCAGCGACATTCCAGAGGGGGCGTCCCTCGTCAACAGGGATCGGCCATCCCCGGCCGCCGGTTGTGGGGGCGCGACCTTCTGGAGTAGGTGAGAGCCCGGATCGGGCCGACGCCTCCTCCGGGAGGAAACGGGCATGGGAAGGAAGCGAAAATGACCATCGAGCTGCACACCTGGAACACGCCGAACGGCCGCAAGATCTCGGTCGCGCTGGAGGAGATGGGGCTGCCCTACAAGGTGGTCCCGGTGAACATCACCAAGGGCGAGCAGATGGCCGAGGGGTTCCTGAAGCTCTCCCCGAACAACAAGATCCCGGCAATCGTCGACCCCGACGGCCCGGACGGCAAGCCCGTCAGCATCTTCGAATCCGGCGCGATCCTGCTCTATCTCGGTGAAAAGACCGGCAAATTCCTGCCGAAATCGCTGGGCGCGCGCGTCCCGGTCTACGAATGGCTGATGTGGCAGATGGGCGGCTTCGGCCCGATGCCCGGCCAGGTGCACCATTTCATCGCGCTCGAAAACGAGCAGGACCGTGCCTACGGCCTGAAGCGTTACATGGCCGAGACGCGCCGGCTCTACGGCGTGTTGGACCGCCGCCTCGCCGACCACGACTTCGTCGCCGGCGACCTCTCGATTGCCGATTTTGCGATCCTGGGCTGGGCCTGGCGCCATCCTCGCCACAAGGTTGATCTGGCCGATTTTCCCAACGTCAAGCGCTGGTACGAGGCCCTGATGGCCCGCCCGGCGGTGAAGCGGGGAATGGAGGCGAAGCTGGATTGATGGGAAGCTCTTACCCTCCCCTGGAGGGGGAGGGTCGATCGCGCGCAACGCGAGCGGGGTGGGGTGATCTCTCAACGCGGGCAGTGTTCGGCGGGGAGGGACTTTCACCCCACCCCGTCTCACATTTCGCTGCGCTCAATGCGAGCCGACCCTCCCCCTCGAGGGGAGGGTGAAGAAATATCTCACACCTTCTTCGCTTCCACCGCCATCCGCACGGCAAGCCCGGCCAGCACCGTGCCCATCAGCCAGCGCTGCACCAGCATCCAGCTCGGCCGGTTCGCCAGGAACAGCGCGATCGATCCGGCGGCCAGCGCGATCATCGCGTTCACGCTGACGCTGATCGCGATCTGGATCGCGCCCAGCACGACTGACTGCGTCAGCACGCTGCCGGCGGCGGGATCGATGAACTGCGGCAGCAGCGCCAGATACAGCATCGCGATCTTCGGATTGAGCAGATTGGTGACGAAGCCCATCGCGAACAATTTGCGCGGGCTATCGATCGCGAGCTGCTTTACCTGGAATGGCGAGCGTCCGCCCGGCTTCACCGCCTGCCAGGCGAGCCACAGCAGATAGCCGGCGCCGGCAAAGCGCAACGCGTCATAGGCAAAGGGAACAGCGAGCAGCAGCGCGGTGATGCCGAACGCCGCACACAGCATGTAGAACACGAAGCCGAGCGCCACGCCGCCGAGCGAGACGATGCCGGCAGCCGGTCCTTGCGTGATCGAGCGCGAGATCAAATAGATCATGTTCGGCCCCGGCGTCAGCACGAGACCGAGGCAGACGAGGGCAAAGCCGAGCAGGGCGGATGTGTGGGGCATGGGTGAACCGGGGTGGAAGACGGTACGGTTCTAATATGCAAGGCCGCACTGGGCCATCGTGCAATTGCTCGGAGGACAATTCGGTCCCCGCAGACCACTTCAGTGTCGTCCCCGCGAACGCGGGGGACCCATACCCCCAGGGAGAAGTTTGACACGGCATGGTCATGGGCAATCTTCGCCCCACGCGATCCTGTGGCCATGGGTCCCTGCGTTCGCAGGCTGAGTATGTGGCGCGCTAATGCGCCTCGTCCCAATTATTTGCAGCACGCGCATCGACATGCAGCGGCACCGAGAGGTTCACGGCCGGGAACGGCGCGTCCTGCATCACGTGCTGCACGACCGGCAGCGTCGCCTCGACTTCGGCGTCCGGCACCTCGAAGATCAACTCGTCATGCACCTGGAGCAGCATCTGCGCCGAGAGTTTCTTTGCCGCGAGCGCGTCCTCCACCCGCGTCATGGCGCGGCGGATGATGTCGGCGGCGGTGCCTTGCAGCCGCGCGTTGATCGCGGCGCGCTCGTTGAAGGCGCGCACCGAGGCGTTGGAGGCCTTGATGTCGGGATAGTGCATCTTGCGGCCGAACAGCGTGGTGACGTAGCCGTGGCTGCGACAGAAATCGCGCGTCTCGTCCATGTAGGCGCGGATGCCGGGGAAACGCTCGAAATATTTCTTGATGTAGGCTGAGGCTTCCTCGCGGGCGATGCCGAGCTGATTGGCGAGCCCGAACGCGGAGATGCCGTAGATGATGCCAAAATTGATTGCTTTCGCGCGGCGGCGGATCTCGCTCGGCATGCCCTTGATCGGCACGCCGAACATCTCCGACGCCGTCATGGCGTGAATGTCGAGGCCGTCGCGGAACGCCTGCTTCAGCACGGGAATGTCGGCGATCTCCGCCAGCAGACGCAGCTCGATCTGCGAATAATCGGCGGAGACGAGCTTGTGCCCGGGCGTTGCGATGAAGGCGCGGCGGATCTTGCGGCCGTCCTCGGTACGAACAGGGATGTTCTGCAGGTTCGGCTCGTTCGACGACAGCCGCCCCGTCGTGGTCGCGGCCAGCGCGTAGGTCGTGTGCACGCGATGGGTCTGCGGGTTGACGTAAGTCGGCAGCGCGTCAGTGTAGGTCGATTTCAGCTTCGAGACCTGGCGCCACTCCAGAATCTTCTTCGGGAGATCGTGGCCCTGCTCGGCGAGATCGTCGAGGACCTGCGCGGTGGTCGACCATGCGCCGGTCTTGGTCTTGGTGCCGCCGGACAGTCCCATCTTGCCGAACAGGATGTCGCCGATCTGCTTGGGGCTGCCGACGTTGACCGGCTCGCCCGCGATCTCCTGGATCTCGGCCTCGACCCGCGCCGCGGTCTGGGCGAAGTCGCCGGAGAGACGCGACAGCACCTGGCGGTCGATCGAGATGCCGCGCCGCTCCATTCGCGCGAGCACGGAGACCAGCGGCCGCTCCAGCGTCTCGTAGACCGTCGTCATGTGCTCGGCGACGAGGCGCGGCTTCAGCACGCGCCAGACCCGCAAGGCGACGTCGGCGACTTCGGCCGACAGCGCCGCGGCCTTGTCGATCGGCACCTGGTCGAAGGTGATCTTGCCCTTGCCGCTGCCGAGCAATTCGCTCTCCTTCAGCATGGCATGGCCAAACCAGCGCTCGGCGAGCGAGTCGAGTTCATTCGAACCTCGTCCGGCATCGAGCACGTAGGAGATCAGCTTGGCATCGTCGATGTTGCGCAAGGTGATGCCGTGCTGCGCCAGCATCACGGCGGCGAATTTCACGTCGAAGCCGATCTTGAGAATGCCCGGTGATTCCAGCACCGGCCGCAGTGCTTCAATCGCATCCTCATGCTTGACCTGGTCCGGAGCGAGGCCGGCGTCGAACAGGCCGGCGCCGCCGCCGGACTGCTTGTGCGCCAGCGGCACATAGCAGGCCTCGTTCGGCGCCAGCGCCAGTGCGATGCCGCAGAAATCGGCCTGCATCGGATCGATGGAGTTGGCCTTGAGCTCGATCGCGACATGACCGGCGTCGTGAATGCGCGCGATGAAGCCGTTGAGCTCCTTGAGCGTCTTGATCGCCTGATACTTGGCTCGGTCGACCGGAAGCTTGCGCAAGGCCTCCTCGCGCGCGGTGGCCAGCGAGATCGGCGCGCCTTTCAGGCTGGCGCCCTTGTCGCCCTTGTCACCGCCCGTTGCGGTGGCCGCAGGAGCGGTGAAGAGATCGCCCGAGGCCTCGGATGATCTTGCTTTCGCCGCATCGCCGCCAGCCCTGGCGCCGCTGCTGTTGCTCGCATCGGCATCGACATTGGCCGGATCGATCTGCGAATAATCGGCAACGCGGCGCGTCAGCGTCGTGAACTCCATCGCCTTCAGGAAGGCGATCAGCTTGCGCGCGTCGGGCTCGTGGACCGCGAGGTCGTCGAGCGGCACGTCCAGCTTCACATTGTCGTCGAGCAACACGAGTTGTCGCGAGATCCGCGCCTTCTCCGCGTTCTCGATGAGCGCCTCCCGCCGCTTCGGCTGCTTGATCTCGGTGGCGCGGAACAGCAATTGCTCGAGATCGCCATATTCGACGATCAGCTGCGCCGCCGTCTTGATGCCGATGCCGGGCACGCCGGGCACGTTGTCGGTGGAATCGCCGGCGAGGGCCTGCACTTCGACGACCTTCTCCGGCGGCACGCCGAACTTCTCGATCACCTCGGGGACGCCGATGCGGCGGTCCTTCATGGTGTCGTACATCATGACTTTGTCGTTCACGAGCTGCATCAGATCCTTGTCGGAGGACACGATGGTCGTGGTGGCGCCGCGTTCGCTGGCCTGCCGCGCATAGGTCGCGATCAAATCGTCGGCCTCGAAGCCGCCCTGTTCCAGGCAGGGCAGGTCGAACGCGCGCACGGCTTCGCGGATCAGCGCGAATTGCGGAATGAGATCGTCAGGCGCCGGCGGGCGGTGCGCCTTGTATTCGGGGTAGATCTTGTTGCGGAAGGTGACTTCCGACTTGTCGAACACGATGGCGAGGTGGGTCGGCCGGTTGTCGGCGGGCATGTCGCGGAGCAGCTTCCACAGCATGTTGCAGAAACCGAGCACGGCATTGACCTGCAGACCGTCGGACTTGCGGTTGAGCGGTGGCAGCGCGTGATAGGCGCGGAAGATGTAGCCGGAACCGTCGACCAGGAAGATGTGGTCGCCCTTGCCCGCCGCCTTCGCCGCGACCGGTTTGGCAGCAGCTGGCGCTGCGGGCTTTGTCTCGGCGGCGGCCTTGGTGTCAGCTTTGGCGGAGGTCTTTGGGGAGCTTTTGGGCATGGCCGCAATGTATGAATTTTTGCGGGCTTTGACAGCCTTGGAAGGGTGATTTTTGGCTTGCGGATGCCGCTATCCCCCGCTGTCATTCGCCACATACCCCACTGTCATTCCCCGCGAAAGCGGGGAATCCAGTACGCCGCGGCCTATCGATCAACAACGATCGTCTCTGGAATACCGGGTCGCCCGGTCGAGCCGGGCGACGACACCGAGAATGGCGCTACTCCGCCGCCTGCAACACCGGCCCCGCCTTCTTCGGCGCAATCCAGAACGCCTCTGGCCGCTCGAACAGGAAATTGCCGCCGAGCCGGAGCGCCACCCGCCAGATCGCGAGCGCGCCGAGCACGCCGGCGACGGTGACGATCAGCGACACCGTCCCGATATCAGGAATGATGCCGGTGCGCAGCAGCAGCGTGCGGGTCGCCGCCATCGGCAGGAAGAAGGCGAGATAGATCACGATCGAATGCTCGCCGCAGAAGCGCAAAAAGTTCATCCACTGGGCGCGTGCGAGCAGCGTGCCCATCGTGATGATCGCGCAGGCGCCGGCAAAGCCGAGCACGAGCGAGACGAGCTTCCATTCGCTGGCCCCCAGCACGACGAGGCCGGCATTGACCAGCGCCCAGGTCGCGAGCGCTGCGAGCGCAAGCGCCGGGTGTTTCCGCGCACGGTCCGACAGCGCGAACACGTAAGGCGCGAACAGATAGCCTGAATAGAAATAGACGAAGCGCGCGCAGAACTCGTCGATGACGGTCCAGCCGGTCGAGATGCGGGCCGTCTCCAGCGCGGCGGCGACGAGCCAGACCGCGAGCGGCGGCATCTTGCGTGTCAGTTTTGTGACGACGAAGAAGATCGGCAGGAGATAGATGAACCACAGCGTGCCGAACGGTTCGATGAAGGATTCCAGATACAGGAAGCCAACATGGTGCCAGCCCGTCTCAGCCGCGAAAGCCGGCGCCTTGAAGGCGAACTGGATCGTCACCCAGACGACATAAAAATAGGCGAAATGCACGACCTTGCGGTCGAGATAGGTCCGCCAGTCCCGGTCGATCACCAGCGGTAGGAACAGGCCGGAGATCAGGAAGAAATCCGGCATCCGGAACGGCTTTGCGAAGGCCACGGCAACATGCATGAAACCGGTCTCGCCGGCGGCGAGCTCGACCCCCAGCGCCGAATGCATCATCACGACCATGATGATGCAGATGCCCTTGGCGTAGTCGACCCAGTCGACACGCGCGGCGGAAGAGGCCTCGGTGCCTCCGCTCCCTGCGATTGTGCCTGATGGTGCCATGGTGTCCCTTTTCGAGGCGTGTTCCGGCCGTCCTGTTCGGGTGTGGGGCAGTGTGGGGCCTCCACGGTTTCCGACTTCTTTACCGGTTCAATTCCCGTGCCGCTTTTTTGCATGCGGACTGTTCCTTCCGCTCGGGAAAATGCTAAACCGCCCGGCGTCGGGGTTTCGTTTCGTTAACCAATTCAAGACAGGGACTTTTCATGCGCATCGCGATGATCGGCACGGGCTATGTGGGACTGGTGTCCGGCGCCTGCTTTGCCGATTTCGGTCACGACGTCACCTGCGTCGACAAGGACGAGAAGAAGATCGCGGCGCTCCACCGCGGCGAGATCCCGATCTATGAGCCCGGCCTCGACGAGCTGGTCGCGACCAACGTCAAGGCCAAGCGGCTCGACTTCACCACGGACCTGTCGAAGCCGGTCGCGGATGCCGATGCCGTCTTCATCGCGGTCGGCACGCCGTCGCGCCGCGGCGACGGTCACGCCGATCTCTCCTATGTCTACGCCGCGGCGAAGGAGATCGCGCAGTCGCTGTCCGGCTTCACCGTCGTGGTGACGAAGTCGACCGTGCCTGTCGGCACCGGCGACGAGGTCGAGCGCATCATTCGCGAGACCAATCCGAACGCCGATGTCGTGGTCGCCTCGAACCCCGAGTTCCTGCGCGAGGGCGCCGCGATCCGCGACTTCAAGTTTCCCGATCGCGTCGTGGTCGGCACCTCCGACGAGCGCGGCCGCAAGGTGATGGGCGACATCTACCGCCCGCTGTCGCTGAACCAGGCGCCGCTGATGTTCACCGCGCGCCGCACCGCGGAGATGATCAAATACGCCGCGAACGCGTTCCTTGCGACCAAGATCACTTTCATCAACGAGATCGCCGATCTCTCCGAGAAGGCCGGCGCCAACGTGCAGGAGGTCGCGCGCGGCATTGGCCTGGACAACCGCATCGGCACCAAGTTCCTGCATGCCGGTCCCGGCTTCGGCGGCTCGTGCTTCCCGAAGGACACCAAGGCGCTGATCAAGATCGCGCAGGATTACGACGTCTCCTTGCGCATCGTCGAATCCGTGCTGGCCGTGAACGAGAACCGCAAGCGCGCGATGGCGCGCAAGGTGAGCCAGGCGCTCGGCGGCAATCTGCGCGGCAAGACTATCGCGGTGCTCGGCCTCACCTTCAAGCCCGACACCGACGACATGCGCGATGCGCCGTCGATCCCGCTGGTGACGGGCCTGATCGATATGGGCGCCAAGGTCAAGGCGTACGATCCCGTCGGCATGGAGCAGGCCAAGGGCGAGCTGCCGAGCATCACCTATTGCGAGGATGCCTATTCCTGCGCGCAAGGCGCCGATGCACTCGTCATCGTCACCGAATGGGTGCAGTTCCGCGCGCTCGATCTCGACCGGCTCAAGAGCGTCATGGCGCAGCCCGTCGTCGTCGACCTCCGCAACATCTACCGCCCCGAGGAGATGGAAGCCGCCGGCTTCACCTACGACAGCATCGGCCGTCCGCCCGTGCAGGGCTGAGGGCAGGCTGGTTATTCGCGATGGCCCTTGTGGCCCTGTCATTCCGGGGCGCGCATAGCGCGAACCCGGAATCTCGAGATTCCGGGTCTGGTCCTTCGGACCACCCCGGAATGACGGAGCCAGAGGTAAGACGTGAATGCCCCGCAGAAGGCCGGGCATGACGAACGGATAGACTTTTGCCCCGCAGCTTCGACACGCCCCTCCCCATTGATGCCGTGCTCGACGACCTCTCGCGCACGCTGGAGGCGCATAATGCTGCCGTGCTGGTGGCGCCTCCCGGGGCCGGCAAGACCACGCGCGTGCCGCTGGCTCTGCTCGATGCGCCCTGGGCCAGGGACAAGAAGATCATCGTGCTGGAGCCGCGGCGCATCGCGGCGAGGGCCAGCGCCGACCGCATGGCCAAATCGCTCGGCGAGCGCACTGGGGAGACCGTCGGCTATCGCGTCCGCTTCGGCTCGAAGGTCTCGCGCGCGACCCGCATCGAGGTGGTGACGGAGGGCATCTTCACCCGCCAGATCCTCGACGATCCCGAACTCTCGGGCGTTGCCGCCATCCTGTTCGACGAATTCCACGAGCGCTCGCTCGACGCCGACATGGGCCTCGCGCTGGCCCGCGACGCGCAGACCGGCCTGCGCGAAGATTTGCGCATCCTCGTGATGTCGGCGACGCTCGATGGCGCGCGTGTCGGAAAACTGCTCGGCGATGCGCCCGTCGTCGAGAGCGAGGGACGCGCCTTTCCGGTCGAGACCCGCTATCTCGGCCGCAAGGCGGATGCGCCGATCGAGCGGCAGATGGCGGATGCGATCGCCTCCGCGCTGCGGGCCGACAGCGGCTCCGTGCTGGCGTTCCTGCCGGGCGCCGCTGAAATCCGTCGCACCCAGAATTTTCTCGGCGAGCGTGTGCAGGACGCTTCGATCGAGATCGTGCCGCTGTTCGGCGCGCTCGATGCTGCCGTGCAGGACCGTGCCATTTCTCCCGCGCCCAGGGGCATGCGCAAGGTGGTGCTGGCGACCTCGATCGCGGAGACCTCGCTGACGATCGAAGGCGTGCGCATCGTGGTCGATTCCGGGCTTGCCCGTGTGCCGCGCTATGAGCCCGATATCGGCCTCACGCGGCTCGAGACCGTGCGCGCCGCGCGCGCGGCGGTGGACCAGCGCCGCGGCCGCGCCGGCCGTACCGAGCCCGGGGTCTGCTACCGGCTCTGGGACGAGCCGCAGACGGCCTCGCTCGCGCCCTACACCCAGCCGGAAATCCTGAGTGCCGACCTGTCTTCGCTGGTGCTCGATCTCGCGCAATGGGGCGTCAGCGATCCCGCCGCGCTGTCGTTCCTCGATCCGCCGCCGGGGCCCGCGTGGAAAGAGGCCAAGAGCCTGCTCGTGGAGCTCAACGCGCTCGATGGCGACGGCCGCATCACCGCCGAAGGCAAGAGCCTGCGCGCGCTGGCGCTGCCGCCGCGGCTGGCGCGCATGATCGTGGATTCGCATCGCGCCGGCGAGGGCGAAGCCGCCGCCGAGATCGCCGCCATCATCACCGAGCGCGGGCTTGGCGGTGACAGCGTCGATCTCGAGCACCGGCGCGACCAGTTCCGCCGTGATCGCTCGCCGCGCGCTGCCAGCGCGCGCGACCTCGCGCGGCGCTGGGCCTCGCAGGTTGCGGCCTCGGAGAAGGCTGGACCGCAGGAGGATCTCTCGACCGGCCTGATGCTGGCCTATGCCTTCCCGGACCGGGTTGCCCGCAATCGCGGCAATGGCAGTTTTGTCCTTGCCAATGGCCGCGGCGCCGCCGTCGAGCAGACCTCCTCGCTCGCCCGCGCGCCCTACATCGCGATCGGCGAAATGACGGGAACGGCGGCGAGCGGACGTATCCTGCTCGCTGCGCAGATCTCCGAGGGCGAGATCGAACGGCATTTTGCCGAGCATATCGCTACCGCCGACGAGATCTCGTTCGATCGCGGCGCCATGGCGCTGCGCGCGCGGCGCAAGCGTGTGCTGCATGCGATCACGCTGTCCGAGGCGACGATGGCCGTGTCTCCCTCGGAGGACACCGCGCGCATCTTCGCGGATGGATTGATCGCCGCGGGCCTCGACCGGCTGCCCTGGTCGAAGGCCGCCAAGCAATGGCGCGACCGCGTGATGTTCCTGCGCAAGGCCGAAGGAGATAGCTGGCCGGATCTTACCGACGACGGATTGATCGCGCGGCGCGACGATTGGCTGGTGCCGGCGCTCTACGACAAGATCGCGCTGAAGGACATTTCGCCCGGCGATCTCTCCGATGCATTGATGGCGCTGCTGCCGTGGGAGATGCGCGCGCGGCTCGATCGCGAGGCACCGACGCATTTCGAGGCGCCGACGGGAAGCGTGCTCGCGATCGACTACGAGGCCGAGCAGGGGCCGACCATCGCAGTGCGGCTGCAGGAATTGTTCGGCCTCAACACCCATCCCTCGATTGCGGCCGGCAAGGTGCCGCTGGTGCTGGAACTGCTGTCGCCGGCGCAGCGCCCGGTGCAGGTGACGCGCGATCTTCCCGGCTTCTGGCGCGGCAGCTACGCCGCCGTGCGCTCCGACCTGCGCGGCCGCTATCCCCGTCATCCCTGGCCGGACGATCCGGCGAGCGCGGTGCCGACAAGGCGGGCGAAGCCGCGCGGGACGTGAGAAACGCGGCGGCGCATTAACCGTCCGCTCATCCTTTTCGTCAAAATGACACGGGCGCCGGCGTAGCTCCGCTCGCGGTCAGCCTTGTCGCGTGGTGAAATCGGGCTTTCCGGCTCGGAAGTGGTGTAATGCGTAACATTATGATCTTCGCGGCCGTCCTGATCGGCCTCGGCACTTTCATGGCGCAGCTGGCCGACAAGATGAGTTCGGCCTCCGCAACCTCGGCGCCGCGGACCACTGTCGCCGTTGCCGCGACCGCGCCGGCCGGCGGCCGCAGCCTCGCCATTTCCCGCGACGGTCGCGGTCATTTCCAGACTGAGGGCCGGATCGACGGCCAGCGCATCGGCTTCATGGTCGACACCGGCGCCTCCGTGGTTGCGCTCAATGAGACCTCCGCCGCCCGCTTTGGCCTGCGTCCCTCGCGCAGCGCGTACAATGCCACCGTCTCCACCGCCAACGGCACCATCAAGGCCGCGCGCACCCGCATCGCCATGCTCGACGTCGGCGGTCTCATCGTGCGCGACGTCGACGCCATGGTGCTGCCCGACGAGGCGCTGTCGGAGAACCTGCTCGGCCTCTCCTTCCTGTCGCGCCTGAAGCGCTTCGAATATTCCAACGGCCAGATGGTGCTGGAGCAATAGGCGAAAGCCTGTGGCGATCGGGCGCCGTCCATTTCAAACGTGATTTCTTTGCTTCCACCGCCCCGGCGGTAACGTTTCTTCGTTACCAAACTGCCGCAATTATCGGCCATAAGCCTTCATTCCCGCCTTCCGCTGCGGCCCGGCATTCGCTAAGGCTGCCTCAATTCCTGCTCTTTTCACGAGATCGTCTCAATGTTCCCGAAGCCGAAATCCGTCCTGCTGCCCAACACCTACGCCTTCGAATCCGAGCCGATGGTGAAGCCGACGGGCTTTCGCGAGTACGACGCGCGCTGGTTGTTCCAGAAGGAAATCAACCTGATGGGCGTGCAGGCGCTCGGCATGGGTCTTGGCGCGCTGATCGCCGAGCTCGGCGTCAAACAGGAGATCGTCACCGGCCACGATTTCCGCGGCTATTCGGCCTCGATCAAATACGCGCTGATTTCCGGCCTGATGGCGGCGGGCTGCAAGGTCCACGACATCGGGCTTGCGGTGACGCCGATGGCCTATTTCGCGCAGTTCGATCTCGACGTGCCCGCCGTTGCGATGGTCACCGCCTCGCACAACGACAACGGCTGGACCGGCGTCAAAATGGGCGCCAACCGCCCGCTGACCTTCGGGCCCGAGGAGATGACGCGGCTGAAGGAGATCGTGCTCAATGCCGAGTTCAAGAACAAGGCCGGCGGCTCCTACCAGTTCCACGAGAATTATCCGGCGCGCTACATTGCCGATCTCACCAATCGTCCGAAGCTGAAGCGCAAGCTCAAGGTCGTCGCCGCCTGCGGCAACGGCACCGCCGGCGCGTTCGCGCCGCAGGTGCTGGAGGCGATCGGCTGCGAGGTCATCCCGCTCGACACCGAGCTCGACCACACCTTCCCGAAATACAATCCGAACCCCGAAGACATGGAGATGCTGCACGCGATCCGCGACGCGGTACTGCATCACAAGGCCGATGTCGGCCTGGGCTTCGACGGCGACGGCGACCGCTGCGGCGTCGTCGACAATACCGGCGAGGAGATCTTCGCCGACAAGGTCGGCGTGATGCTGGCGCGCGACATGTCGGCGATCCACAAGGACGCGCATTTCATCGTCGACGTGAAGTCGACCGGCCTGTTCGTCACCGACCCGGTGCTGCAGAAGCAGGGTGCGAAAACCGACTATTGGAAGACCGGCCATTCCTACATGAAGCGCCGCACCCACGAGACCGGCGCGCTCGCGGGCTTCGAGAAATCCGGCCATTTCTTCTTCAACAAGCCTTATGGGCGCGGCTACGACGACGGACTCGTCTCGGCGCTCGCGATTTGCGACATGCTCGACCGCGCCCCCGGCAAGTCGATGGCTGACCTGAAGGATGCGCTGCCGAAAACCTGGTCGTCGCCGACCATGTCGCCGCATTGCGCCGACGAGACCAAGTACGGCGTCATCGAGCAGGTGGTGAAGCACTTCGAGGGCTTGCAGGCCAAGGGCGCCAAGATCGGAGGACAGGCGATCCGCGATCTCGTCACCGTCAATGGCGTGCGCGTCACGGTCGAGGACGGCAGCTGGGGCCTGGTGCGCGCCTCCTCCAACAAGCCCGAGCTCGTCGTCGTGGTTGAGAGCCCGGTCTCCGAGCAGCGCATGCACGACATGTTCGAGATGGTGAACAGCGTGCTGCGCACGCATCCGGAAGTCGGCGAGTACAATCAGAAGATCTGAGCGCCTGCGCGCGCTCAGCCTCCGGGCGGTCCGAACAGGGCGCGCAGCTTCGCGCCCGCGCCCCGCGCCTTCCATGCGTCGCCCAGCATCGCGATCCATTCGCCCAGCGCGATGCGGATCGGATTGAAGGACGGCGTGCCTCCGACCAGGCCGAAGCGGAGCGGCTGGTCGCTGGGCTGTTCGGCAAAGGTGCCGAACAGCCGGTCGAACACGATCAGGATGCCGCCATAGTTCTTGTCGAGGCACGGCGTGTTGCAGGCGTGATGCACGCGATGATGGCTCGGCGTGTTGAGCACCCATTCGAGCACGCCGAGCTTCGGCGCGAACTCGCTGTGGATGAAGAACTGGTACAGCAGATTGATCCCCAGCATTGCGACGATCGCGAGCGGGTGAAAGCCGATCAGCGCCAGCGGCAGGAAGAACAGGAAATTGCCCGAGATGTTGCCGGTCCAGCCGAGCCGGATCGCCGCCGTCAGGTTCAGCCGCGTGGTCGAGTGATGCACCGCATGCGTCGCCCACATCCAGCGAATGCGATGCGAGGCGCGATGCTGCCAGTAATAGAGAAGCTCGCTGCCCAGGAATAATCCCGCGAGCGCAGGCAGGCTGGTCTGTTCGAAGTCGAACAGCCGGTGCTCGTACAGGAAGGCGAACGGTACGGCGAGAATTCCGGCCTCGACCGCGCGGAGCAAATTCTGCCCCAGCGCGACACCGAACGACGCGACGCTCTCGCGCCAGTCGTGGGTGTCCTGATGTGCGAGCCGCCCGATGCCGTATTCGAGTAGCATCAGGCCGATCGCGGTGAACAGGATCACGCGACGGAGCGTCGGGTCGAGCAGGATGGACGCGTAACCCATGGCGGCCTCCTACTTCGGCGCGACGCCGGCGCTGGCGGCTCCGTCCCTCAGCGCCTGCGCGCGAGGCAGAGCTTGCGCGCAGGTCGAGGTGAGCTGGCCGGCATGAGTTTGCAGGCAGGCCAGGATGCGTCCTCCACCCGGCGTAACGCCGCTACAAAGGCGGTCATAGTCGGCACGGCAAGCCTGCATGACCGCCCGTGCTTCGCTGCGCATCTGCGGCGTGATCTGCGTTTGCAACTGGCTCTGGGCAGACGCGGAGGTCGAGGCGACGAGGGCGACGATGGCCGCAGTTTGCGGCAGGAAGCGGAAAATCGGTGGCACGATGCTGATCCTTTCTGATCTGGTGAGGCGGGTCGTCGTCGCGCAGGGCGAGCGCGGCGACGACGTCGAGGAGCTCAGCGCGAGACAGTCCCGGTCCGGGTGTAGGTGTTGCCGGCCGGACCCGTGCGGGTGACGTTGCGCGAGCAGCTTCCGTTGGCGCAGCCTCCCGTCACGTTGACGCTGGAGGTGCCGCGCGGCCCGTTCGCCGTCGCCGACCGGGTCCAGGCATTGGCATCGGCCGCCGCGGCAACCGAGAGGCCGCCGATGACGAGGGTGGTAAGGAAGAACTTGGTCATGCTTGTCGTCTCCTTCTGGGGACTGCCGTAGGCGGCAGCCATGAGGGGAGACTGGTCGGGCCGCGTCTGCGACGCATTGCCGGGACGAAACGATTGTTATGGCTTTGTCGGCCCGATGTAACACTGTGTAACAAGATCGCCGCCGCCCTTGCGCAGCGGGCGCGGTCGTCCACAATACGGCGATGAACACGCAAGCGGCCACGATTCTCATGGTGGAGGACGATCCCGAGATCAGCCGCCTCGTCGCCGACTTCATGCGGCGCGAGGGCTTCGAGGTCGCTTGCGTCGCCGACGGCAAGGCGATGGATCAGATGCTCCAGCGCCTACGACCCGACCTCGTCATCCTCGATTTGATGTTGCCGGGTGAGGACGGGTTGTCGATCTGCCGCCGCCTGCGCGCCGATGATTCCGTCCCGATCCTGATGCTCACGGCCAAGAGCGACGAAATCGACCGCGTGGTCGGCCTCGAGATGGGTGCCGACGACTACCTTGCAAAGCCGTTTGGTCCACGCGAACTGCTCGCGCGGGTGCGCGCCATCCTTCGCCGCGCCAATGGCACGCCTGCAAAGCCTCTGGTCCGGCGTTTCGCATTCGACCGCTTCGTGATTGATCTCGACTCCCGCAGCGTGGAGACGCCCGAGGCCGAGACGGCTGCGCCGCAGCTGACGAGCGCGGAATTCGACCTGCTCGGCTGTTTCGTGCAACGCCCGCGCCGAGTGCTCACGCGCGACCAGATCCTCGACTGGACCCGTGGCCGTTCGGCCGAGCCGTTCGATCGCACGGTGGACATGCTGATCTCGCGGCTGCGTCGCAAGCTCGACGCCGCAAGCCCGGGCTCCAACCTGATCACGACGGTGCGCAATGGCGGCTATCTGTTCACCGCGCCCGTCAGGCAGGTGTCGTGATGCTGCGCGTGACGCTTGCTGCACGGCTGGCGCTGATCGGGCTGGTCGGATTTTCGGTGGTCGTCACCGTCATCCTGGCGATCTTCTACCGGACGACGGTGCATGAGAACGAGCTGACGCGGCCATCGCCGGCGCGGCTTGATGCGCTTGCAACGCTGCTCGAGCGCACCGCCGGCGATTCCCGGCAGACGGTTCTCGATGCGGTGTCGTCGCCGCAATTCGTGGCGCGGATTGTGCCCTCAGGCACACCGGTCGCCGGTGAGACGCCCGCGCAGCAGGCGCAGTTGCGCGAGACCTATGCGGCGGGCCTTGCGGGCCGCGCCGTGGAAATCGTGGCGCCGCCGGACCATCGCGCCAGCCGCTGGTTTCCCCGTATAGCGCGGCTGATGGCCAACGCGATCGAATTCCGCATCGGCCTGCGCAGCGGAGAGATGCTGATCGTCGATGCCTATACCCGCCTGCCGGTCACCCCGATTGGCCTGCCGGTCGGCTTCGGCGCGGGCCTGTTCGGCTCGATCGTAGCGTTGCTGGCATTGCTGGTCATGCAGCGCGAGACGCGGCCGCTGGCGCAGCTCGCCGCGGCGGTCGATCGCGTCGATTTGTCGGCTGATCCGCCGACGCTGCCGGACGCCCGCCGCAGCGCGCCGGAAATTCGCGCCGTCATCGCCGCCTTCAACCGCTTGCAGGGACGGCTCGCCGAGATGCTGCGCGCGCGCATGACGCTGGTCGGCGGCATTGCCCATGATGTCAGGACCTTCGCGACGCGGCTGCGGTTGCGGGTCGAGCACATCCCTGACGATGCCGAACGCCAGCGGGCGGTAGTCGATATCGACGACATGATCCGGCTGCTCGACGATGCGCTGCTATCGACGCGTGCCGGCGCCGGCGGCCTGTCACAGGAGATGATCGAGCTTGCTGCGCTGATTGCCGTCGAGGTGCACGACCGGCGCGTTCAGGGCAAGCCGGTCGAGCTGGTGACGGACGACCGCGCCCGAAATGCGGTCGTGCTCGGCGACCGGCTGGCGCTGCGGCGTATCCTCGCCAACATCATCGACAACGCGCTCGCTTACGGCCATGCCGCGCATGTGCGCACGGCGCTGAAGGATGGTGCCATGGTCGTGTCGATCGACGACGAAGGGCCGGGCATTCCCGCCGATCAACGCCAGACCGTGCTGGAGCCGTTCCATCGGCTGGAGAAGTCACGCAATCGCGCCACCGGTGGCGCCGGCCTCGGTCTCGCAGTGGTGCGCAATCTGGTCGAGGCCCATGGCGGCACGATCGAGATTGCCGCGGCCTCCGGCGGAGGTACGCGTGTCAATGTCACGCTGCCGGTGTTTCAACCAGGCTAGATCGGCATATTGAATCGATCGGCCGCGGGCTGGAAAACCTCTCCCGCTTGCGGGGGAGGTCGGCGCGGAGCGCCGGGTGGGGGCTCTCTCCGCATAAGGACTGTCCCATTGAGGAGGCACCCTCTCCCCAACCCTCTCCCGCAAGCCCGCAAGCGGGAACATCGTGGCAGACAGGAACCTTAAGCCGCCACCACCGCCGGGATCGGCAGCGTGGTGACCGACTTGATCTTCTCCATCGCAAAGCGCGAGGTGACGTTCTTCAGCGGCACGGCGCTGATCAGCTTCTTGTAAAACACGTCATAGGCTTGCATGTCCGCGACGACGACGCGCAGCATGTAATCGACGTCGCCGGCCATGCGATAGAATTCCATCACCTCGGGCATGGCGCTGACGGCCTCGGCGAATTTCTTCAGCCAGGCGTCGGAATGGTCGGAGCTTTCGACCGACACGAACACGGAGATGCCGAGCCCGATCTTGTTCTGATCGACGAGGGCAACCCGCTTGATGATCACGCCGTCGGCCTCCAGGCGCTGGATGCGCTTCCAGCAGGGGGTCGAGGACAGGCCGACACGGTCGCCGATCTCGGCGACTGATAGCGAGGCATCCTCCTGGAGTACCATCAGAATCTTGCGGTCGATGGCATCGAGGCGGCGGCTGGTCTCGGGAGGCTGGACAGCGAGGTCAGTCATTTGAAGAACTTTGTTCCATTTCAGGGCGGTCTATCCCTGATATAGAGAAAATATTTCTATATCAAGTCCATTATCTCGGCGACCTGCTGGCCTCCGCCAGCTGCGCCGCCTGCAAAAGCTCTTCAACTTCAAGGCGTTGCGGGGCGGCCTGGCCACCGCCATGGCGGGTGCATTTCAGCGCTGCGGCGGCCGCGGCGAATCGCAGCGCCTCCCTGACCCCCTCGCCCTCGGCCAGGCGAAGCGTGAAGGCGCCATGGAAAACGTCGCCGGCACCGAGCGTATCGACCGCCTGGACCGGGAAGGCCGCGGTCTCCTCCAGCTCGCCCGCCTCGTTCAGCCAGATCGTGCCGTCCGGGCCGCGGGTGGCTGCGAGGAAGGCCGGCGTCAGTCTGGCCAGACGCTTCAACGCCTCGCCGTCTTCGGTGATGCCGGCCGTCTCCTGAACCTGCTCGCTGGAGAACAGCAGATGCGAGGCCGCTGTGAGCAGGCCGTCCTGCAAGGACATCGCGCGGTCGACGCCGACGATGACGGGAATGCCGCGCCGGCGCGCCTCGGTGCAGAGGGATATCGCGAACGCCGCGCAGCGGCTTTCGACGAGGACGGCCTGACAACCGTCGAGCAGCCTGTCGGCATCTGGCAGCTCGACCGTCCAGAGAGCCGGATCGCGATAGATGGTCAGCGTCCGCTCACCCGAGGGCTCGATCATGATCGCGGACACCGGCGTGGTCACGTCAGGCATGCGCACGATGTGCATGGTGTCGATGCCCTCCTGCGCCATCTGCGCGAGAATGAAGCCGCTCGACGTCTCGCGCGCATCGCCCATGGGCCCCGCGAATGCGACGCGGCCGCCGAGCCGTGCGATCGCGATGGCGGCATTGAGCGCGTTGCCGCCGCAGATCTCGGCGAGATGGGTGGCATTGGCCTTGCTGCCGCGCGCGGGAACGGCGTCGACCCGGAAGGTGAGGTCGCGCACGGGAATGCCGATGCAGAGGATGCGTGGCGCAGTCCCGGATGGCACCATCGACGCTCGCTTATGCGCCGCTCTTGTCGTGGACCCAGCGGCCGAGCAGGTGATGGGCGATGGCGAAGGGATGCGGGCCGGCGAGCCCGTCCGGATGCGTCCGTGTCAGCATCAGGGCGGCCTCCTCGCGCGTGAACCAGCGCGCGTCCTCCAGCTCCATGCGGTCGACCACGATCTCCTCGCTGACGGCCCGCGCGCTGCAGCCGATCATCAGCGACGACGGATAGGGCCAGGGCTGGGTCATGTAATACTGCACGTCGGTGCAGCGAATGCCCGATTCTTCCAGGATCTCGCGGCGCACCGCGTCCTCGATGGTCTCGGCGGCCTCGACGAAACCGGCGAGGCACGAATACATGCCGGGCGGGAACTGCTTCTGGCGGCCGAGCAGGCACTTGTCGCCGGAGGCCACCAGCATGATCACGACCGGATCGGTGCGCGGAAAATGCTCCGCCTTGCAGGAAGGGCAGTCGCGCTTCCAGCCGCCTTCCTTCATGGCGCTGCGCGCGCCGCAATTGGCGCAATAGCCGTGGCGCTGGTGCCAGCTCACCATCGACTTCGCCATTGCGATGGCCGAGAGCTCGTCGGGCGGGATCGCACCTTGCATTGCCATGCCGCGCAATTCGGTGACGGTGTAGTCCTCGCGACCCACCAGCTTCTCGGCGGCGGCCTGCGACAGGCCCATGCCGAACATCGCCGCGCCGTCGCGAAGCCCGAGGAAGATCGTGCCGGGATTGGCGCCGCACTTCAGCGCCTCGTCGATCGAGAGCAGCGCGCGCACCTTGTCGCCCTCACGCTTGACCAGCAGCGAGTCGCGGTAGACGACATAAGCGCGCGAGGTTGGCTTCTGCTCCATCGCGAACAGCTTCTCGTCGTCACGGCGCAGATGCGCGGCGCGATCGAGGATGTTGGTGACGAAGGCCGGCTGTCCCAGCGGAAAGGCGTCGAATGCTGACATTATGTTCTTTCAACCCAACCAGATCTTGCGGCGAAGCGCGCTGATGAAATTCTGAACCTCTGCGGCGTCATGCGCCAAAGGCGGCATCACGCCCCAGACCGGCCGCGGCCAGGCCGCGTCACTGGTGCGGCGCGCGATGATGTGGACGTGAAGCTGCGGCACGAGATTGCCGAGCGCCGCGATATTGAGCTTGTCGCATCTGGTGATCTCCTTCAGCGCGCGCGAGACGCGGGAGATCTCGGTCATCAGCTGCGCCTGCTGCACCTCGTCGAGATCGATGATCTCGACCGCATCGGGGCGCCGCGGCACCAGCAGCAGCCAGGGATAATGCGCGTCCTTGATGACCAGCACCTTCGACAGCGGCAGATCGCCGATGTCGATGGTGTCCTCTTTCAGGCGGGAGTGCAGCGACCAGGCGGGATCAGACATATGCGTTTCCGGATGGCCCGATGGGGTCGGGCGTGTTGGAGTGACCATACGATACCGAGTCGGCGAGGGGAAGGATGGGGCTCCGCTGCTTCTGCATACACGCTCGTCATCCCGGACAAGCGCGCCCAAAGCGCGCGCCGATCCGGGATCCATAACCACAGGAAACGGCTATAGCGCGAGCTGGTAACTCCGAATCTTCGCCAAACTCAATCCTGTGGTTACGGATCCCGGGTCTGCGCTAACGCCTGCCCGGGACGACGACCGAGTTTGTAGCGATGCTGGCGGCCCCTCACGCCTCCGCCAGCACCCTTGCATTGGCGCGGATCGAAGCTTCGCTGACGCGGATGCCGAGGCCTGGGCCGTCGGGCACCACGACATGACCCGCGCGGTTGGCGACGCGCTCTTCCAGCACGTCCTCGGTCAGCACATGATGCGGCATGTAGAATTCGCAGCCGAGCGAGATGCCCGGCGTCGCCGCGATCAGCTGCGTGCCGGCGGCGAGGCCGATGCCGCCCTCCCACAGCGTGCCGCCATAGCCGGGCAGGCCGGCGATGTCGGCGATCGCCATGATCGCCTGCGCCTCGAACAGACCGCCGGCCTTCATCAGCTTGATCGAGACGGCGTCGGCCGCCTCGCGGCGCACCACCTCCATCATGTCGCGGCGGTCGAAGCAGCTTTCGTCGGCGAGCACGGGCGTTTCCAGCGCTGCGGTGAGTTGCGCCATCACGTCGAGATATTTGCGCGGCACCGGCTGCTCGATGAAGGTCGGCGCGAACTCCTCGACATCGCGCAGGATCTTGATGGCGCCGAACGGCGCCAGCGCCTGGTTGTAGTCGACGCGCAGATCGACCTTGTCGCCGAACTCCTTTCGGATCGCCGCGAGGTGATCGAGATCCTCGCGATGCGGCTTCACGCCGGTCTTGACCTTGTAGATGACATTGCCGTCCGGAACCATCTTGCGCATGCGCTCGAGATCGGCAGGGAAGTCGGGATCGGCGATCGAGAAAGAGAGGGGAATGGTGTCGCGCACGCGGCCGCCGAGCAGATCGGCGACCGAGAGTCCCGACGATTTGCCGACGATGTCGAGCAGCGCCATCTCGATTGCGACTTTTGCTTCGGCATGGCCGACCAGCGTGCGGTCGAGCTCGGCCATCAGCGCGCGGATGCGGCGCACCGGCTTGCCGAGCACGATCGGGCGCAGATAGATGTCGAGCGCGGAGAACGCCGCTTCCGGCGTTCCCGTGAAGACCTCCCACGGCGCGGCCTCGCCCCAGCCGATTACGCCGTCGCTCGCGGTGAGCTCAATCAGCACGCGCTTGACCGTGCCCTTGACGTTGCCCACGCCTTGCAGGCGCGCCATCCTGATCGGGCTTTCGATCAAGAACAGCCTGATGCGTGCGATTGTTGCTTCGGTCATGTCAGGCCTCCATTGACGTGCCAGATCTGGCCGGTGACGTAGGACGCTTTCGGGGATGCCAGGAAGGCGATGATCTCGGCGACTTCCTCCGGTCGCCCGCGGCGGCGCATCGGGATCAGCGCCTCGGTCGCGGCGATTTGCTCGGGCGACAGCCGGCTCTCGCTCGGCTTGTCCTTGACGATGAGGCCCGGCGAAACCGCATTGACGGTGATGCCGTCTTTCGCGAGCTCGATCGCGGTCAACCGCACCAAGGCTTCCAGCGCGGAGCGGCTTGCGGCCGTCGCCGCGAAGGGCGCGAATTCGGGCCGGATCGCGTGTGCGACGAAGGACGACACCGCGACGATGCGCGCATCGTGGCCGGCGCGTAGCAGCGGCAAGCCCGCCTCGACCATTCGCGTGAAGGCCAGCGCGGACTCGTCCATCGCTTGCCGGAACTGATCCGCCGGCGTGCCGATCGCGCTGCCGCGGCGGGCGTGGCCGCCGACCAGGATCAATCCGTCGAGCCGGCCGAAGGCGGCTTTTGCGACGGCGATGGCGTCGGAAACCGCGGTCTCCTCAGCGAGATCGCCGAGGCATTTTGCGACCACCGCGCCTTTCGCTTCGGCTTCCGCCGCCGTGGCGTCGAGGCCTTCCGCGTTCGAGCGTGTATGGAGCAGCAGCGCGGTGCCGGACGCTGCGAGCAATCTGACGGTGGCGCGGCCGATGCCGCTGGCAGCACCGGTGACGAGATAGACGCGATTGATATCGGGCATCAGGATACTGCGTTGGCCGGCGGTAATGCGCCGGTGCGATGGAAATGGCTGAGGAAGGCGCGCGTGGCGCTTTCTTTTGGATTGTCGATCACCTGCCGTGCCGGACCTTCCTCGACCACGACACCGTCGCGCATGAAGATCAGGCGGTCGGCGACCTCGCGCGCGAACGCGATCTCGTGGGTCACGATCACCATGGTCATGCCTTCGGAGGCCAGCTGCTGGATCACGTTGAGCACCTCGCCGACCAATTCGGGGTCGAGCGCCGAGGTCGCCTCGTCGAACAGCATCACGTCGGGCTCCATCGCGAGCGCGCGGGCGATCGCGACGCGCTGCTTCTGTCCGCCGGACAGCGTCGCGGGATATTGGTCGGCCTTCTCGGCAAGACCGACCTTGGCGAGCTGCGCTCGCGCCAGCTTCTCGGCGTCGGCCTTGGCCATGCGCCGCACCGTGACCGGCCCCTCCATCACGTTCTGCAGCGTCGTCATGTGCGGGAACAGGTTGAAGTGCTGGAACACCATGCCGGTGGTGGCGCGGAATCTTGCCAGCGACTTCACATCGGGCAGTTTTGCACCTTCACCGAATGAAAAACGGGTGTCGCCGACGCGGACGCTGCCGCCGTCGGGCACGACAAGGAGATTGATGCAGCGAAGCAGCGTCGATTTGCCGGAGCCCGATGGGCCGATCAGCGCCACGACGCCGCCCTTGGCGATTTCGAGGTTGATGTTCTTCAAAACCTCGTTGCTGCCGAAGCTCTTGCGCAAGGCCCTGATCTCGATTTTGGCCGTCTCGCTCATTCGCTCACCGCCAGTCGCTTCTCGCCGCGGCGGACGATGATGGTGAGCGGGATCAGGATCGCGGCATAGGCGACCGCGACCGCGGTGTAGGTCTCCAGCGGCCGGTAGCTGTCATGGGCTGCGACCTGGCTCTGGTAGACCAGGTCGGGCACCGCCAGCACCGAGACCAGCGAAGTGTTCTTGAACTGGATGATCGACTGGTTCATCAGCGCCGGGATCATGCGCTTGATCGCCTGCGGCAGCACGATGCGCCGCATGCTCTGGCCCGGCGTCATGCCGAGCGCGGCGCCGGCTTCGGACTGGCCCTTGTCGATCGAGATGATGCCGCCGCGGATGATCTCCGAATAGAACGAGCCGCCATAAAGCGAGAGCGCCAGCGCCGAGGCGGTGATCGGCGTCATCTCGACTCCGGCGAGGATCGGCAGCGCGTAATAGAACCAGATCAGCTGCACCAGGATCGGCGTGCAGCGAAAGGCTTCGATGAAGGTGAGGGCGAGCAGGCGCAACGCCCTGAAGCGCGACAGGCTGCCGAAGGCCCCGAGCAGCCCGAACAGCAGCCCGCACACCACGATGACGATCGTGAAGCCGACGGTGACGCCGAGCCCATTGAGAAACAGCCAGCGATAGCTCCAGAGGATGCCGAAGTCCCACTGATACATGTGTTTGTTTACTCGTCGTGGGTGCCGTTGGCACCGTCATTCCGGGGCGCCCGAAGGGCGAACCCGGAATCTCGAGATTCCGGGTTCGATGCTTCGCATCGCCCCGGAATGACGGTCGAAGTTACAGCGACACGCCCGGCGGAATGTCCGCTTCCGTCACGCCCACCAGCTCCATGTTGGTGATGATCGCGTTGCGGATGAAGCCGAGGCCCTTGTTGAAGTCGATCCAGGTGTTGACGTAGTCGCGCCAGGTCTTGTCGGCCTCGCGGCGGAAGCCGGCATTCGACGTCGTCGCGAAGATCGGTGTCGGCAGCACCAGCTGGCCGAGCGACGGGTTCTTCTTCAGCACGGTCAGCGACAGCATGGTGATCAGGCACTGCGCGTCGACGCGGCCGGTCTGCAGCGCGGCGGTGGCGTCGTCGGCGGTCTTCAGCCGCGTGATCTGCGCCTTCGGCGTCAGGCGGCTGACCACCTGGTCGTGCGAGGAGCCCTGGTCGACCGCGATCTTGATGTCGGGCGAGTTCAGCTCGGCCCAGCTCCTCGGCTTGAAGTCCTTCTTGCAGAGGATGGCGAAGGCGTTGTTGAAGACCGGCACGGAGAAATCGACCACCAGCGCGCGCTTCGGCGTCGGGTTCAGGCCGAAGAAGATGTCGATCTTGTTGGCCTGCAGATCCAGCACCGAATTCCCCCAGGTGGTCTCGGTGATCTCGAGCTCGGCCTCCATGTCGTCGGCCAGGCCCTTGGCGATGTCGATGTAGAAGCCCTTCCACTGGCCGCTGGAAAGATCCTTCATGTAATAGGGCGCGCCGCCGCCAACCGCGCCGATTCGCATCTTCTTGGTGCGGCGGATGCGGGCAAAGGTCGATTCGTTGGGATCGGCAGTCTGGGCTACGGCCGGGGCGGCCAGCGTGGCTGCGGCGACCGCGCCGAGTCCGACAATCGATGCAACATCACGACGTGTAACCATTGGGATCACTGCTTTTCTGGTTGGGTGGAGTTCCGCCAAGGTTCTTAGCAAGGTGGTGCAAACAGAGAAAGCACAGCCTATCGGCTGGGCAGGTCCGGAATTGCCCGGATGCTGGGCAAACTCGATCCGTTCGAGCCGATACCCGCTTGCTTTCCGCTTCCTTTGGCCCCAAATAGGGACCGGGAGATTGGCGGTGGACGAGCCACTCGCCAACCGGGTCAGGTCCGGAAGGAAGCAGCCCTAACGAGGTCCGGATCGGGTCGCTCGTCAGTCTCCTACCTGTTTTTCCGAGCGAATTGCGCCGGCGGGCCTTCCCGCCAGCGCGCTCCTTTCCGCAAAAGCCGGCCGAGAGACATTTCATTGCGGATCGACCGATGACCGACGCTGGCGCCCCCCCAAATCCTGATAGCGCCGGCCAGGCCGGCAACGCGCCTTACCGGGTGCTGGCGCGCAAATACCGCCCTTCCAGCTTTGACGATCTGATCGGCCAGGAGGCCGTGGTCCGCACCGTCTCGAATGCGTTCGAGACCGGCCGCATTCCGCAGGCCTGGATCCTCACCGGCGTCCGCGGCGTCGGCAAGACCACCACCGCGCGCATCCTGGCCCGGGCGCTCAACTACGAGATGCCGGATGGCTCGGTGAAGGGCCCGACCATCCACATGCCGACTTTGGGCGTGCATTGCCAGGCGATCATGGAAAGCCGGCACATGGACGTGCTGGAGATGGATGCGGCCTCGCATACCGGCGTCGACGACGTCCGACAGATCAATGACAGCGTGCGCTATGCGCCGGCCAGCGCCCGCTACAAGGTCTACATCATCGACGAAGTCCACATGCTGTCGACGGCGGCGTTCAACGCCTTCCTGAAGACGCTGGAGGAGCCGCCGGAGCACGCCAAGTTCGTGTTCGCGACGACGGAGATCCGGAAAGTTCCGGTCACGGTGCTGTCGCGCTGCCAGCGCTTTGATCTCCGCCGCGTCGAGGCCGACGTGCTGATGAAGCACCTCGCCAACATCGCGGCCAAGGAAAACGTCGAGATCGAGCCCGAGGCGCTCGGCATCATCGCGCGCGCCGCCGAAGGCTCGGTGCGCGATTCGCTGTCGCTGCTCGACCAGGCCATCGCGCATGCGGCCGGCACCGTGAAGGCCGACGCCGTCAGGCAGATGCTGGGCCTCGCCGACCGTACCCGCGTCATCGACCTGTTCGATTCGCTGGCGCGCGGCGACATCGCGGCCGCTTTCAAGGAATTCCGCGATCAGTATGACGTCGGCGCCGATCCGATCGTCGTGCTCTCGGACCTTGCCGAATTCGTCAATTTCGTCACCCGCGTGAAGATCGTGCCGGCGACCGCCGACAACGTCGCCTATGGCGAGACCGAGCGCGTGCGGGCGAAGGAATTCGCCTCGAAGATCTCGATGCGCGTGCTGTCGCGGATGTGGCAGATGCTGCTCAAGGGCATCACCGAGGTGCAGGCCGCGACGCGTCCCGCCGCGGCCGCCGAGATGGTGCTGGTGCGCATCGCCTATGTCGCCGACCTGCCGACGCCGGACGAAGCGATCAGGATGCTGGAGCAGAACGGCGGCGGCTCACCGGTCGTGAACGGCGGCGGAGCTGCGCGCAGCAGCGCGCCATCCGCGCCGATGGCGTCGGCCGCGCCGGTGTCCGCTCCGCCCGTGCGCATGCCGACATCGTCACCGACCGCGTTCGGTGGTGGCGCCCGGCCGCAGATGGTGGCGCCCGCGCCGGATCCGCAAGGGGCGGCACCCCAGCTGCGCGTCACGAGCTTCACCCAGCTCGTCGCGCTCGCCGGGCAGAAGCGCGACATCATGACCAAGAGCGCGCTCGAAGGCGACATGCGCCTCGTCCGTTTCGAGGAGGGCCGGCTGGAAGTCGCGCTCGAGCCCAACGCCTCCAAGACCATGATCTCGGAGCTTGCCAAGAAATTCGAGCTGTGGACCGGCCGGCGCTGGACCATCGTCGTCTCCAACGAGCAGGGCCAGCCGACGCTGCGCTCGGTGAACCAGGCCGCCAAGCAGGAGCATGCGCGCACCGCGGAGGCCGATCCCCGCGTGCAGGAGGTGCTGTCGCGCTTCCCCGGCGCGAAGGTCGTCGAGGTCCGCAGGCTTGCCCCCGAGGCGCCGGAAGCCAATATAAACGCCGACTATGGCAGTGACGATCCGCCCGACGGTTCCGACGGCGACGACGATCTCTGAGCCATTTCTTTTCAAGGACGAACACCGATGGCTGATTTTCTCGGCATGATGAAGCAGGCAGCGCAGCTGCAGTCCAAGATGCAGGAGATGCAGGACCAGCTCGCTAACGTCGAGGTCGAGGGCATCTCCGGCGGCGGTCTCGTCGCCGTGCGCATGACCGCGAAGATGGACGTCAAGGGCGTCAAGATCGATCCCTCGCTGATGAAGGCGGAAGAGCGCGAGGTGCTGGAAGACCTGCTCGTCACCGCGTTCGGTGATGCGCGCCGCAAGGCGGAGGCCGCGATGCAGGAGAAGATGCAAGCCCTCACCGGCGGGCTCGGCCTGCCGCCGGGGTTGTTCGGCCAATAGTATGGGCGCGGTTGCAGGTCCAGAAATCGAGCGGCTGGTTCAGCTGCTTGCACGGCTGCCGGGCCTTGGCCCGCGCTCGGCGCGGCGCGCGGCGCTGCATCTGATCAAGAAGCGCGAAGCGCTGATGATGCCGCTGGCCTCTGCCATGCAGGTGGCGCTCGACAAGGTGCAGGTCTGCAAGACCTGCGGCAACATCGATACGCAGAATCCCTGCACCGTCTGCACCGATCCGAAGCGCGATCCCGCCATCATCGTCGTCGTCGCCGACGTCGCCGATCTCTGGGCGCTGGAACGGGCCAATGCGACTCAAGGGCGCTACCATGTGCTGGGCGCGACATTGTCGCCGCTCGACGGCGTCGGCCCGCAGGATCTGACCATCGACGCGCTGGTGGCACGCGCGCATGATGCGCAGGTGCACGAAATCATCCTGGCGCTGAATGCGACGGTCGACGGCCAGACCACCGCGCATTACATCACCGATCTGCTTCAGGACGCCAATGTGAAGGTGACGCGGCTCGCCCACGGAGTTCCCGTCGGCGGCGAGCTTGATTATCTCGATGAAGGTACGCTATCGGCAGCGATGCGGCAGCGCACCCTGTTCTAGAGCGTTTTCGAGCGAAGTGGATACCGGTTCGCGTGAAGAAAACGCGTCAAAACAACAATCTCCATCCCAAGATCTCACGGAACGCAACGACATGACGAAACTTTTCGCCACACGATTGGCTTTGGTCGCGACGATGGCGATGCTGGCAACCCCGGCCATGTCAGCGCAGCAGGACGACGGGGCGCCGCCGCCGTCGAAGCCCGGCAAGCCGATCAACACCGGCGACGTGCTCTCGGGTGCCTTGAACGCGATGAAAGTGCGCGACGTCAAGAACGGCAAGCGGGTGCCGATGTATCAGATCACGTCCGAGCCGCGCCGCCTGCCGGCGCCGAACGGGCTGTGCAATCTGGAGACCGGACCCGAGACCTTCCAGCTCGTCACCTCCAGCGATGCGCAGGCCACGCAGTTGAAATCGTTCGTCGGCAAGGAGATCTCGGTGAAGGTCGACGAGGTCGCCTGCGCCAGCGATCCCGGCCAGATGAGCGAGGCCGTGATCACGAAGTGGAGCCTGATCAAGAAGCAGTAGGGCGGCCTGGCTCTTCCCCCGGTTCCGGTGTCATCGCCCGCGCAGTGTTTAGACCGGACAGATCACTGACAGGTGTTCGGAGACATAGCTGACACATCAAGATGGGCTGGATTGGTCGATTCGGGAGGC